>CAYGQN010000117.1:0-10787 GCA_964351795.1 uncultured Gammaproteobacteria bacterium | reverse complement strand
CCGCTGATGGCCACCAGGGCCAGCGTCGGCAGCAGGGCCCGCCAGCGCGGGCGCGCAGGAGAATCTCGAAACATCCCAATTACCTCCACGTTCGTGATCTGCCCGCTTCCCCGGCTGGATCTTGCGCCTAAGTGCCGGCCCGACGCAACCACGCCTTCACTTCAGGGACTTCCGGCAGGCCGACCGTGAGCTTGGCCCCGGCATCGCGCAGGGCGACGCCGATGGCATCGTTCAGGCCCTGGCCGCGGCTGCCCATGAAGGCCTTGGCGGACTTGCCGTAGGCGCTGAAGAACCAGTCGGTGACAAGCTGGCCATCGGGCTGGTAGATACTCACCTTGTAGCGGAACCAGGCCTCGTAGAAATCCAGCTTCGTCTCCTCGGGCGTGGCGAACTGGGCCTCCTCCAGCGACGCGGTGATGAGCCCGTCGGCGCCGGGCGGCGCGGTGTCGCCGGCCGCCGGCGGCACGGTGTTGAACATGGACGACAGCACCCGGTCGAAGACCGCGACCTGCGAGCTGCCGGTGTCCACCTGCCAGTTGGGTCGGTCCTCGCTGTTCTCGGCATAGATGTGGTTGCGGAAATCCGGCGGGTAGACCACCGCCACCGTCACCGGCAGCCGCTCCACCAGCGCATCGGGCACATCGCTTTCCACCTTCACCGCCAGCGACTGCTCGCAGCCCCCAAGCAGGCCCGCCCCGGCCAGCAGCAGCGCCACGCCCAGCAGGCGCCAGGCGGATTTTGCAACCTTGGTATCGATTCGCATCGCGTGTCTCACTCCCGTTCGTTGCAGTCGGCCCGGCCTGTTGATGAGTACAGGTCAGCGCCGGAAATCATTCAAGCCCACGAAGGTGCCGCCGTTGCGCCGCGCCAGTTCCCGCATGAGCGTGGCGAAGCGGATGCCGGTTATCTGCAGGTGCCGCGGGTTGGCGAACTGCACCGGGAAGCCGATGCCGTGTATCCGCACCCGTGGCTGGCCATCCGTGCCGCGGCGGTTCAGCACGTCGACGATATCCACCACCTGCTTTATGGACGGGCCGGTGAACTCGTCGCCAAGCACGTACAGGCTGATCTTCTTGTCCGGGCTGTAGAAGGTGCGGATGGCCGCGGTAATGCCCTCCACCGGGCTGGAGTTGCTGAAGGCATTCCAGCCGCGCAGGCGTTGCAGCACCGCACGCCGGCGGGCCGGGGTATCCGGGATCCACTCGCCGCGGTAGGTCGGGAACATGAACTGGCCCATGTCGTTCATGACCTGCATGCCCTTGACCTGGGGGTAGACGTCCAGCACCTCGATCATCTCGTCCATCATCTTCGGCCAGGCGTAGCGGAACATGCTCGCCGAGGTGTCGATGATGAAGATGATGTACTCGCTGTCCACCGGGACACCGCCGACCAGGTCGGTGCGCGGCTGATTGCGCTGGGCGAGCAGGCGGCGCATCTCCTCGGTGAGCTGCTGGCGGGCAGCGGCCAGTTCGTCCTTGACGATTTCGCTCACCGAGGCATCCAGCTCCAGCGCCTTCTCCTTGCGCTGCAGGCTGGACAGTTCACTCTCCAGCAGCGCCACGCGCTCCTTGATGCGCGAGAGCTGCTCGCGCTTGGTCGTCAGGTCGCGGTTGAGCACCTTGGCCTCGCCGCGAATCTCGAACAGCTGCTCCTGCAGCTTCTGCACCCTGCCGTCCATGGGTTCCGGGGATTCCTCCACCACCGCCGGATCGCCGACCTGGGCAATCATCAGCAGCAGGATGATGGCGCCGAAACCGCAGGTGATCACGTCGAGGAAGGCGATGCTGATCTCCACGTTGCGCTCCTTGCGGCGCATCAGGGCCAGTCCTTCGACGGCGCCAGGAACGCGCCCTGGGTGATCTGCGCCAGCTGCCACATGGCCGAGGCCGCCATCGGGTCCCCCTCCATGGGCAGCAGGATCACGTTCACCGGCACATTGCCGGGCAGGCGCCCGACCGCGTCCTCGAACAGGCGCAGGCGCTGGCCACCGCTGATGGTCGAGCCGCGCGGCGCACTCATGCCCTGCGTGGGCAGCCCGTCGGTAATCAGGTAGATGTTGTCCGGCTGCTGCGGCAGGCGCGCGATCTCCTGGAAGGCGCGCTCCAGGCTGGTGCCATCGCGCGGCACCAGGGCCTTGGCCGCCTGCACGGCCTTGTTCAGCAGTTCGGTGTCGCTTACCGGCAGCCAGCGCCCGGCCGTCTCCGGCAGCACCGGCTCGACCCCGGTGTTGAAGCCGAGAATCTGGAAACTGCTCGCGCGCGGCAGGCGGGCAGTAAGCCAGTCCACCGTTGCCAGCGCCTGGCGCCACTTGGGCGAGCGGCGCTTGGTCGCCTCGTCCATGTTGCGCTTGCGGATGACGTTGACGATGGTCTCATCGAGCATGCTCGCCGAGCGGTCCAGCAGGATGAGAATACGCTGGCCGCCGATTTTCATGCCGGTCAGGTATTCGCGGTCGCCGTCACCGATGAAGCTGCGTGCGTCGGAGGCGGTTTCCTTGAGCTCCTTCTCCAGCGCCCGCTTCTGCTGCTCCATGCGCGCGACCTCGGCCTTGAGCTTGGCCAGGTCATCGCCCTGCACCTCGCTCGGCTCGGCCTTGATCTCCCCACGCAGGTCGGCCACGGATTCCTCGATCTGGCGCGCCATGCCCTCGGCCACCACCTGCTCGCGCAGCACTTCGGCAATGATGTTGCGCAGCTCGACAAGATCCTTCTGACCCTCCAGCACCTCCTCCTCCAGCAGGTTGACCTCCGAGCTGAGGTCCGGCGTGGGCGAGGCCACGAAGGCATCACCCTGGTGCTTGATGATGAGAAACAGCAAGACCACGGCCCCGAAGCCGCAGGACATGATGTCCAGGAACGACAGGCTGAACGCGTTGACCGCGCGGAGCTTACGCGCCATCGCCTTCGGCTACCTCGATGGCCCGCAGTTCCTCGCCGTTGCCGGCCCGCAGCCGATCACCGGGGCGCAGGCGGGCGCCGCTGTCCAGCGTGCGGCCGTTGAGCATGACGGGCGCGCCCGGCTCGACATCGACGTGGAACTCACCGGCGTGCGGATACACCCGGCAGACCCAGGGCAGATCCGCGCGACGCCCGACGGCGCCCTGCGCTGTGATGTACAGGGCGCGCCCGTTCAGCGCGTAGCCGCGGCGGTCGCCTGCCAGGTGGGTGACGCCCTCACCGGCGGTGCCGGCGCGGTGCACCACCTGTACCGTCGGTTCGCTGCTGGCGGGCAGGCGCGTGATGTAGCGCAGCCCCTCACCGCCGCCGATCTGCGCCGAGTGCCGGCTCGCGCCCGCCCCCGGGGCGCCGGCGTCCAGCACGGCATGCTCGCCGAACAGCGCCGCCGGCGAGGGCAGCATCGCGATGCGCTCGCCCAGGGCAACGCCGGCGCTGCCATCGAGCACCGCGGCCACCGGCGCCAGCAGGCGATGCAGGGGTTCGGCCAGTTGCTCCACCGGCAGGCGCAGCTCGTGCCGACGGCCGCCGGTATCGAGCGTGAACACGGCATCGGCAGCTTCACCGCAAGCGCGCAGCCAGCCGGGCAGTGCGTCGTACAGCGCCTGCTCGGTGCCGGCCTGGTGGAAGGGATCGAAGCGGTTCTGGCGGATGAAGGCTTCGCCGATGATTTTCGCGGCGGTATCCAGCAGGCGCACGGCGCCCACGTCCTCGATGGTCTCCACCCGCCCGCGGGCGACCATGTCGCCGACCTCGAGGCTGGTGACCACCACCCGGTGCGCCTCCAGCTCAACGTGCTGCCAGTGCCCCGGCGCCAGACAGGCCGCCCCGGCGGCCACGGCGACATCCACCAGCCCGGCCACGCCCGTGCCGGCCGCCTCCATCAGGCCCAGCAGCAGGCCCAGTTGCTCCTGGCTGTAGGCACCATTGGCCGCGATGATGACCGCGGCAGGGCTGCCGGCGGCCGCCAGCAGGGTGGACAGCTGTGCGTAGGCAAGGTCGGCGTTGTGCCGGGCATGGCGGGCCGCATCGGACAGCGGCGCCTGGTCAAGGCGTTCCCAGAAGCGGTTGTGCGTGCGCCGCGGGTTGGCGCGGGACAGGGCACGGGCGGCATGGCCGGCAACGACTTCGCGTTTGTCGACAATGGCATAACCCGCGCTGTCGGCAACCAGCGCGTCGCCGAGGAAACAGCGCAGCTCGCTGCCATTGATCTCCAGTACATGCTCGCTCACGGGCGGACCTCCGGTGTCAGTGCGTTTTCAGCTGACGCAGCAGGTGCACGTCGGTATAGCTGTGGGCCTGCAGCACCAGGCGTTCCTGCAGCAGCTGCAACTGGTGCATGAGGAACATGATCACGATGCTGATGATGAGGGCGATGAACGTCGAGTTGAAGGCCACGCCGAGGCTGACGGTTACTCCGACGATGTCGCCCTCCACCGCCCGGTGCGCCTGCGCCAGCGCCTGGCCGATGCCGCGCACGGTGCCGATGAAGCCGATCGAGGGGATGGCCCAGACGATGTAGCGCACCATCGACAGCTCCGAGTCCAGCCGGTCGGACTCGGTGTCGCAGACCTCGCGGACCGCCTCGGAGGCATCCTGCACGTTGCCGGTGGAACCGAAGCGCTGCAGGGCCGCCAGCAGGGCGCGTGGCAGCAGGTATTCGCGATCCCCGCCCACCGCCTGCAGCGGTCGCGCGTACTCGCGCACGTCCTCGGGCAGGATGCTCATGCCCGGCTCGATGGGCAGCAGTTCCTCGTCCAGCATCCGCCGTTCGGCCAGGGTGTTGCGCGCCTTGTAGGCCATGATGGCGATGACCCAGAGACCGAGGATGAAACAGGCCTCCTGTTCGAGGTCCCGCACCACGATGTAGATGGAGCGGCTCTGCTCGTACACCTCGCCCGCCGCCAGCCTGGCCTGCTGTTCGGCGAAGATCGCCTCGGCCTGCGGCCGCACCACGGTGACGTAGACCGCGTGCACGATGATGATCGACACGATCAGGGAGATGATCTGGAAGAGGAAGTCGTTGTCGGCCTTGTGCCTCATGCCGGGGTCCTTGTGTGGTTGTCCATGCCCGCCGGCCGGCGGGCGCTGCCCGGCTCAGATATCCACCGGGAACGCGACGGAGGCGTCCTCGGAGATGTCCTCGCTGGGCGTGAAATCCTCGCCGCGACGCGGCTGCCTGCGGTTCGCCTCGCGGTCCTCGTCGGCTGACTGGCCGGGCGGCGGTGGTGGGGGCGGCGCCTGCGCCGCCAGCATGGCCGGGCCCGCCAGGGCCGCCAGGGCCAGGCCGAGCATCACCAGCGGGCGGTGGCTTGTCAGTGCACGCATTGGCGTCACTCCAGGTAGCGGGCGATACGGAAGCCGAGGTCGGCGCGGCCCTCGGTGCCCTGGCCGCGCCAGGACAGGCGCAGCTCGCTGACACCCGAATGAGTCCAGCTCGAGCCGCGGATGACGTGGGCATCGCCGCTGTCCGGGCCGGTCGGGTCGCGCAGCGTCATGCCCTGCACCGGCAGGCCGATATCATAGATGTCGTGCATCCATTCCGATACGTTCCCGCCCATGTCGTACAGGCCGTGCGCGTTCGGCGGGAAGCTGCCCACCGGGGCGGTCACGGGATGGTTGTCCTTGTAGCTCTTCAGCACGGCCCCGACCAGCTCGCGGGCGCTGCTGTCGGCGTAGTTGCCGGCATTGGCGGGCGGGGGCATCTGCGCGCCCCAGGGGAACTTCAGCATGCCGGCGTCCGGCTGCCGGCGCGCCGCCCAGGCCCATTCGGCCTCGGTGGGCAGGCGGTAGCCGTTGGCGGCCTTGTCGGCCCCGGTCACGCTGCCCTGGCTGACGCGGTAGAACGGCCGCAGCCCGTCGCGGGCACTGAGCCAGTTGCAGTAGCGGGCCGCCTCCTCCCAGGACACCTTCACCACCGGCTGCGCGGCCCCGTCCAGGCTGTGCGGGCCCTCGCGGCCGGAGCTGTGCGAGGGCAGGAAGGCCTTGAACTCGGCGTTGGTCACCTCTTTCACCGACAGGTAGAACGGCCGGCTGAGGGCGACGTCGCGTTCGACCTCGTTGGCGCGCCGGCCCGGTTCACGCCGCGGTGCCCCCATGGTGAACACCCCCTCGGGCCGGAACAGCTTCATCTGCTGGCCGGCACCGGTGGTCAGCACATCACGGATGCTCGCCTCACGGGCCTGGGCCTGGGTGACCATGCGGGCCTGCACGCGCTGCTGCACGCCGGGGCGTGGCGTGACGGTGGTCTTGTACGGGACATAACCTTCGCGGCGCAGCTCGATGGTGTGCGGGCGTGCCGGCAGGCGCAGGATCTGCACCGACTTGCCGCGCGGCTTCCCGTCGACGAACAGCTCGGCATCCTCGGGCAGGCTCAGCACCATCACCTCGCCGATCTCCGCCGGCAAGGACAGCTTCACGGTCTGCTCGCCGCGCGCGACCTTGTGCCTGCTGGCGGCCTTCTTGTGACCGGGCTTGTAGGCCTGGATCTGCACGGTTTCACCCGGCCGGGCCGACAGCGAGAACGGCGACAGGCCGCGAAACTCCCCATCCACGGTGATATTCGCGCCGGCCGGTTCCGTGACCACCCGCACGGTGGCGTCGGCGAGCGGCAGACTGACGGTACCGAGGTCCTGCGGCTCGCCGGCGGTCACGCTCAGCTTCCGGCGCCAGCTCTTGTGGCCGGGCAGGTTCAGCTCCAGCTGCCGCTCGCCCTCGAGGATGTCGGTGGACAGCGGGGTCTCCCCCACCGCTTCGCCGTCGACCGTCAGCGTGGCCCCGGCCGGCTCGCTGGCCAGGGTCAGCGCGGCCCAGGCCGGCTCCAGGGTGATGGCGACCTCATCCACCAGCCCGCGACCCTGCACGGTGACCTGCTGTTCAGCCGGCCGGTAGCGCGGCGCTTCCGCCCGCAGGGTGTACTCGCCGGCCTCCAGGTCGCTGATGGTCAGCGGCGCCGTGCCCCGGGATTCGCCGTCCAGGGCAATGCTGACCGCTTCGGCCGGGCCGGCGGTCACGGCAAGATCGCCGGGCAGCGGCCGCAGGGCGAAGCTGTGGCGCTGGTCATGCTCGGTGGTCACCGTCAGGGTTTCCTGCAGTGGCCGGTAACCCTCCGCCTGCGCGCGTACGCGGTACTGCCCCGGCCGCGCCAGCCAGCGCCCGCCCAGGCGCACCAGCAGCCCGCCGTCCAGTTGCACCTGCGCCGAGGCCGGCGTGACTTCGACGGTGACCGAGCGGGAAGTGACCACGAACAGGGCCACCAGGCCGAGCGCCACCAGCAACAGCGCGCTCAGCACGACGCCGATGCGAATGCCAACACGCCCAGCCGGGCCCCGCCGGGTCGGGGGTTCGAAGCGCGTCGGCCGGATCAGGCCGTCGTCGTTGCCGTCGGGGCGGCCATCTGTAGCTGGGGAATCCGTCATGGGCCGGCATTATCGCCCATGCGGGCCGCGCCTGCCCGCGCAGTGGCCGGGCCCATCAACGCCCGCCGAAGGCGATGCGCTGGTCGGCGACGACCTTCACCACCGGCTCCGGCCCGTCCGCGGCGACGGTGAACTCCACCCGCGTGTCCCGGTAGCCATCGCGCTGACCCAGCGCCACCCAGGTACCCGGCAGCAGCTGCAGTTGCTGCTTGGCAAAGCGACCCAGTCGCCCGACCTGGAACACCGTGACCTCGGTCATGCCATCGGAGGTCAGGGTGACATTCACGGGGGTGGCCGCCAGGTCGACCAGGCGGGCGAGTTTCGCCATCTGGGCTCGCAGCCGCGGCCCGGGCGCGCTGATCCGCCCGGCCTCGTCGAGCACGGTGGCCGCCTCGCGCCGCACCGCCTCGGTGCGTAGCCGCTCGGGGGCCTTGATGAATTTCTCCAGCCGCACATCGAGATCCGCGCGCTGGCGGGCCCGGGCCAGGCCGTTGGCGGCCTCCACCAGCGAGGCATCCAGCTTGACCGCCTCGTCGTAACGCACGACGGCGGAGAACCAGTCCTCGGCGGCTTCAAAATCCCGCCCCTCCGCCAGCAGGGTATCCAGCCGCTTGTCGGTCTCGCGGGCCTTCACCTGGTCCAGGGCGCTACGGGCCGCCCGGTCGCCCGGGCGAATCTTCAGGGCCTGCTCGAAGCCCGTGCGGGCGCCGCCCAGGTCCCCGCCCTCCAGTGCCGAGAAGCCCGCGGACATGGCGGCGCGGTAGCGCTGCTCCACCAGCGCCCGGCGCATGCGCCCGGCCCCCTCGACCGCCGCCTGCATCTGCGGATCGAGGTCCGCGGCCTGCTGATAGACCTCGCGGGCACGGCTCAACTCTCCGGCCTGCTCGTGCGAGCCGGCCTGCTCCACCAGCGCCAGCACCTCGTCCAGCGTGCCGGCCCGGCGCTGGCCGGCCAGGGCATCGGCGTTACCCGGGTCGATCACCAGGGCGTCGGCGAAAGCCTCGGCAGCCGCCTCTGCATCACCGGCATCCAGGGCCTGCGTACCGCGGTCCAGGGCCGCCTGCAGTACCGCCGGGATCCGGGCTTTCAGGTCGCGCAGGGTCTCGAGCGCGCCGGACCAGGCCTGCGCGGCGGTGGCGTAATCCAGCCGGTTGTAGGCGGCCTGGCCGGCCTCCAGCGCGGCCCGCGCCTCGGCCAGTGCTTGCGCCGCCCAGTCCGCGGCACCCCGGTCGGCCAGTTCGGACTCCAGCTCGCGTGCTGCCTGCAGGGCCTCCTGGGCCGCGGCCAGCGCCTCGCGGTCGGGTTCCCCGGCGCTGGTGCCGGCGGGCGGGGCGGCCTGCGCCGTTGCAGCCGACCCGGCCGGGCCAGCGCCCGGTGCCGGGGCGGCAGGCTCGCCGGTCCGCGCTGGCGTTGCCGCCGGCGCTTCCGATTCCGCGGTGCCGCGCTCCTCGACGACGTCCGGCAACACCAGGATGACCGCCGCTGCCACCAGCAGCAGCACCACCAGGCCGGCCACCGCCCCCAGGCGACGCAGCAGGCCACGATGGCTGCGTGGCTTGCTCTGCGGCGCGGCGCGGGCGGTGAGATCGACCTGGGCAGGCCGGATCTCGATGTAGTCCGGATCGTTGTCTGTCATTGAAGGCTGGTCCGGCGGCACGCCTGCGCGGCCGGAGCGTCGCTGGCGTTCAGTACGGGCCCGTCGCCGCGGCCGGCGCGTCGTTGGTCGTCGGGACGCCGCGCTCGGCTGCGTACATCTCGGCGAGGATCCCCTTCCACTGGGCATACTGCTCCTCGACCGTGCCGCTGAGCGTGACGGTCCGGTCCTCCAGGTCCACGGTGTAGGGCCGGATCTCGGCGCTGAGCGAATCCGCCATCTCCTCCAGGGCGGCCGCCTGCAGCTGCGCCTCGGAGCGCTTGTCCATGCCGCGCTTGATGCCGTAGAGGCCCGCGCCGATGCCCACCGCGCCGGCGGTGCGTGCAACCGAGGAGTTGCTGCCCTGGGCCAGGATGCCGCCGACCACGGCCAGCACGCCGCCCACGGTATTGGCCACAGCCTGGGCATTCAGTTCCTTCAGGGCACGGGACTCCCGGTAGGCCTGGCTGCGCCAGTCCCGGTAGGGGTACTCCATCTGCCGCACGAAGGCGTTGTAGTGCTCCTGCAGCGTGTCCACGAACAGGTGGTCGCGCTCGCGGATGGCCTCGATACGGGCCATGAGCGGATCACCCTCGGCCGGCAGCCTGCGCACGCTGACATTGCCACGCCCGTCGGTCACCAGGTACTCGTTGAATGCCTCGGGGGCGAAACTGCGCGCGAACTTCAGCTTGGCGATGGTACGAATCTCGGCCACGTCCTGGCTGTTCAGCCGCTGCCGGTATTCGAGCATGTCGTTGGCCACCCGGTTGTACAGGTTCTGGAAGGGCTCGCCGGTCTGGCGCAGGCCGTCGTCGTAGGCGTACTTGCTGACCCGCTCCTCGTAGCTGCGGTTGAACCATTGCCGCCCGGAGGCATCGCTGACAGCGACCTGGATCTTCATCGTGTCACCGTCGGAATGCAGGATCGTGCCCTCGACATACACGTCCGTCTCGCTCTGGCGATCCGGTATGACCCGCACCGCGCCCCAACTGCCGCTGCGTTGCAGGGTTTCCATGAGGGTGTGCGGCACGTAGCGCGCTTCGGCCTGCCGCACTGCCGGGCTGGTGACCGGCTGCTTCTCGTCGATGTACTCCAGGCCCGGATCGAACAGGTTGATCCCCACGTCCAGCAATTCGTCCACCGGCGCCCCCTGCAGCGTCGTAGCGACCGGGGTTGGCGTGGTCGAGCGAACACTGGCGCTGTTGCAGCCGGCCACCAGGGCGGCGGCGAGCAATACCAGCAGGAAACGGCATGGTCCGGGCTGATTGATCATTGCGTGGGTAGTCCCTTGTACTTGCGGTATTCGTTCCAGAGCTTCTGCTTGAGGTCCGGGTCGGTTTCGCGCTGTGCCGCCTCCCGCAACTGGCGCGCGACGATGTCGTCGTTGTAGCCATCGGGGATATCCGGTGGCGTCGGGCCGGCCATGGCCGTCTGCTGTCCCGGCTGCGGGGATTGGTACTCGCCCTCCTGCTCCAGGCCGGGCATGTCGGGCCGGTTGCCGAAGCCGGAGTCGCGATCATTGCCGGCACCGCCCGGCGGACGGCCACTGCCCAGGGCCACGCCGGGCGGCACCTCCAGGTCATCCGGGTTACCGGTCGCCCCGTAACCGCCGGTCGCGCCCCCGGCGGCACCGCCGTAGGGATCGCCGCCACCGCCGGCGGCGGCCCGCGCCGCGGCCTGCTGTGCCGCAGCCCGCTGGCGGGCCACGGCCTCGGCCTGCTCGCCGCCGAGCATGCGATCGAATTCGGCCAGCCGCTGCTGCAGGCGCTCGCGCAACATCGC
>CAYGQN010000116.1:0-10800 GCA_964351795.1 uncultured Gammaproteobacteria bacterium | reverse complement strand
GTTCCACGCCGAGATCGCCACGCGCCACCATGATGCCGTCGGCGGCGGCGATGATGGCGCCGGCGTTGGCCAGGGCCTCGGGTTTCTCGATCTTGGCGATGATGCCCGGGCTCACCGGCGCCGCTTCGACCATGGCGCGCAGTTGCGCCAGGTCGGCCGCGCGGCGCACGAACGACAGCGCCAGGAAGTCCACCTCCTGGGCGAGGGCGAAGGCCGCATCGGCGCGATCCTTGTCCGTGAACGAGGGCGCGGACACATCGACGCCGGGCAGGTTGATGCCCTTGTGATCCCCGAGTTCCCCGCCCTGCACCACGCGGCAGCGGATCTCGCTGCCCTCGATGGCGGTGACGCGCAGTTCCATGGCCCCGTCGGCCAGCAGGATGCGGTTGCCCGGCGCCACGTCCTCGGCCAGGGCCCGGTACTGCGAGGGCACCAGGCCGGGCTCGCCGGGCACGTCGCGGGTGGTCACCGTGATGTCGCTGCCCGCCTGCAGCCGGATCGGCCCGCCGGGGAAGCGACCGGTGCGGATCTTGGGGCCACACAGGTCCACGAGAATGGCGACCGGCCGGTCGCGCGCGCCTGCCTCGGCGCGGATGTGCCGGACCAGGGCGGCGTGACTGTCGTGGCTGCCATGGGACATGTTCAGGCGGAACACGTCCACGCCGGCGTCGATGAGTTCGCCGATGCGCTCGGGTGTATCGGAGGCCGGCCCGAGCGTGGCGACGATTTTCGTACGCCGGTACTTGAGCAGGTCGAAATCGGTGATGACGGTCATGCGGGCTTCCCTTCGCGGTCGGGCCACCGGCCCGGGTAGACTGCGGCCATGACAGCGGCCGCGAGCGCAATTGTTCAGCAAAGCCCTGGCCGCCGCCAGCGCCGGGACGGACCCCATGCTTGATCTGCTTGGCCAGCGGCGGTTCGCGCCCCTGTTCCTCACCCAGTTTCTGGGCGCCTTCAACGACAATGTGTTCAAGAATGCGCTGGTGATTTTCATCGCCTTCCGCATCGCCGGCGAAGACGCCCGGGATGCAAGCCTGCTGGTGGTGGCCGCCGGGGGCATCTTCATCCTGCCGTTCATGCTGTTCTCGCCGCTGGCCGGCGACCTGGCCGACAAGTACGACAAGGCCTGGTTGATCCGGCGCATCAAGCTGGCCGAGTGCTGCATCATGTTCGCCGGCGGCCTGGCCTTCATCGCCGGCAGCCTGGCGGGCCTGCTGCTGGTGCTGTTCGTGATGGGGCTGCAGTCGGCGGCATTCGGACCGCTGAAGTACTCGATCCTGCCCCAGCATCTCGCCCAGGCCGAACTGCTGGGCGGCAATGCCCTGGTGCAGACCTCGACCTATCTCGCCATCCTTGGCGGCACCATGCTGGGTGGTCTGGTCGTCGCCAGTGGCCCGCGCGGGCCGGGCCTGGTCGCGGCCAGCACGCTGCTCATCGCCGCCGCCGGCTGGCTGGCCAGCCGCTGGATTCCGCCGGCGCCGGCGGGCATGGCCGCGCTGGTGCCGGAATGGAACCCGCTGCGCGGTGTGGTCCGCATGCTGCGCGAGGCCGCCCGCGAGGGCCCGCTGTGGCGCGTCATGCTGGCGATTTCCTGGTTCTGGTTCGTCGGCGCTGCGAGCCTGTCGCTGGTACCCGGCTATACCCGCGTCGTGCTGGCCGGCAACGAACAGGTGGCAACCCTGCTGCTGACTGCTTTTTCGCTGGGGATCGGTGCCGGTTCGATGAGCTGCGCGCGCCTCGCCGGGCAGAGGGCGCGCCTGCGCCTGGTGGCCGCCGGGGCGCTCGCCATGGCGGTGTTCGGGGTGGACCTGGCCCTGGTCAGCCCTGCGCCAATGCTGGGTGGGGCCGCGCGCGGGCCGCTCGAGGTGCTGCGTGATCCGGGCGCCCTGCGAGCCGTGCTGGACCTGTTCGGCCTGGCCATGGCCGGGGGCTTCTACATCGTCCCCCTGTACACGCTGCTGCAGGTGCTGTCGCCGGACAGTACCCGGGCGCGCATGGTGGCGGCCAACAACATCCTCAATGCCCTGTTCATGGTGGCCTCCGCCCTGGTGACGATGGGGCTGCTGGCGGCCGGGCTTGGCATCGACAGCATCTTCGCGGTCATCGGCCTTGCCTGCCTGCCCTGGGCGATGCTGGTCTGGCACCGCCGCCACGGCGGTGGGGATTCGCCTTGATCCGGTTCAGGTGGTAGCCTTTGCCGCCGTAGGTCAACGGGAGGAATTACGACAATGTCCAGCAAAATAATTACCCGGCTCGCACTGGCGGGCTGCATCGTCCTGCTTGGCGCCTGCAGTGGCGAGCAGTCGTCCGCGCCGAAGCAGCAGGCCGCCACGGCGCCCGAGCCGGCAGCCAGCGCGCCGGCCGCGAGCGAAGCGGAACCGGCCATGGCCGAGGCGGCGCCCGAGGCGCCCGCCGAGCCCGTGTCGCCGGGCGAGATGATCGACCACAGTGCCGACGTGGTGGAATTCGAGCTGAAGAAGGCCCTGGCCGGGGTGGAATCGCTGATTGACGATTACACCGAGTCCGGCATCGATACCGCCGAACTGGAAAAGAAGAAAGAAGAGTTGCTGGCCCAGCTCAAGGCCAACAACTGATTGCGGCCCGGGGGCCGGCCCTGGCGGCCGGCCCCCGGGCTATCCCTTGCGCCTGCCTCAGCGCGGAAACACCACCGCCGCCACGTCCTCGTAGCGCGAGGCAAAATGCACCGTCATGCCCTCGCGCAGGTGTTCGGGCAGGGCCTCGTAGTCCGGCCGGTTGGCCGCCGGCACTATGAGTGCCCGGATTTTCGCGCGTCGCGCGGCGGTCAGCTTCTCGCGAATCCCCCCCACCGGCAGTACCTGGCCTGACAGTGTCAGCTCGCCGGTCATGGCGAGTTTCGCCGGCTTGCGACCCAGCGCCAGCGACAGCAGGGCTGTTGCCATGGTGATGCCGGCACTGGGCCCGTCCTTCGGGGTGGCACCCTCGGGCACGTGCAGGTGCACGTGGGCATTGTCGAAGAAGCTGTTGCTGGCGCCGAAGCCATCGGCATGCGAGCTGATCCAGCTGTAGGCTATCTGCGCCGATTCCTGCATGACATCGCCGAGCTGGCCGGTGAGCTTCAGGCCGCGGCCGCCATCGTGGACCTTGCTGGCCTCGACATTGAGGGTCGCGCCGCCCATCGCCGTCCAGGCCAGGCCGGTGACGACACCGACGCTGTTCTCCAGGCGTTCCGGCCGGAACACCGGCTGGCCGAGGTAGTCGGCAACGTCGTCCACCCCGACCTTCAGCTTCAGGTCGTCATCGCCGAGCAGCTTCACCACGCCCTTGCGCACGATGCGCCCGAGCTGCTTTTCCAGGTTGCGCACGCCGGCCTCGCGGGCGTAGGACTCGGCAACGCGGCGAATGGCGGCATTGGTAATGGACAGGCGCGATGCCTTGACGCCGGCGCGGTCACGCACGCGCGGCCACAGGTGGCGCCTGGCGATGGCCACCTTCTCCGGCGTGATGTAACCGGCGAGCCGGATCTGCTCCATGCGGTCCAGCAGCGGCCCGGGAATGGTGTCGAGCTGGTTGGCGGTGCAGATGAACAGTACCCGGGACAGGTCGAAGCGCACGTCCAGGTAATGGTCGAGGAAGTCGCGGTTGAGTTCCGGGTCCAGCACCTCCAGCAGGGCCGACGCCGGATCGCCGTGGTAGGAGGCCCCGACCTTGTCGATCTCATCGAGCATGATCACCGGGTTGGCCGTGCCGGCATCGCGCAGCGCCTGGATGAACTTGCCCGGCATCGCGCCGATGTACGTGCGCCGATGGCCCTTGATCTCCGCCTCGTCGCGCATGCCGCCGAGACTGAAGCGGTAGAACTCCCGGCCCAAGGCATCGGCGATGGAACGGCCGATCGAGGATTTCCCCACCCCGGGCGGGCCCACCAGCAGCAGGATGGAGCCGGAGATCCGTTTGCCGAAGGCGCCAACGGCCAGGAACTCGATGATGCGTTCCTTGACGTCGTCGAGGCCCTCGTGGTCCCGGTCCAGGATGCGCCGGGCCGCGGCAAGATCGAAGTGATCCTCGGACATCCGGCCCCAGGGCAGGGCGGTGATCACGTCCAGGTAGTTGCGCGTCACGGCATATTCCGGGGAGCCGGTTTCCAGGAACGAGAACTTGCGCAGCTCCTCGTCCACGCGTTCGCGTGCCTGATCGGGCAGGGTGAGCGTTTCCAGGCGCTCGCGGAAGCGTTCCACCTCCACGGTCTTGTCGTCCTTGGAAATCCCGAGTTCCTGCTGGATGACCTTGAGTTGCTCGCGCAGGAAGAACTGGCGCTGGGACTCGGAAATCTTCTCCTCGACCGTCTTGCGGATCTCCGCCTGGAGACCGGCGACCTCGCGCTCCTTCTGCAACAGCAGCAGGGTCTTCTCCATGCGCCGCAGCAGCGGCACGGCCTCCAGGATCTCCTGCAGTTCTCTGGCCGATGAGCTGGTGAGCGCGGCCGCGAAATCCGTCAGCGCCGAGGCCTCGTCCGGGTTGAAGCGTTCCAGGAAGGCGCGCAGCTGCTCCTTGTACAGCGGATTGAGCGGCAGCAGCTCCTTGATGGTGTTGATGATGGCCAGGGCATAGGCCTTGATCTCGCTGTCGTTCTCCGATGGCGGTTCGGGATATTCCACCTGGGCCAGGTAGGGTGGCTCGCTGCTCAGCCAGTGACGAATGCGGAAGCGCCGCAGGCCCTCGGCAATGAACTGGATCTTGCCCTGTTCGCCCGCCGGGTGGTGCACGCGCACCACCGTGCCCATCGGTGCGAAGTCCTCGCGTTGGGCCGGTTCCCGCTCGCCGGAAGCCAGCACCAGCCCGCACAGGTGGTGCGGCGTGTTGCCGATGCGTTCGATGGTCGCCTGCCAGTGCTCGGCGCTGGTGACCACCGGCAGGTTCTGGGCCGGGAAGAACGGGCGGGCCTGCAGCGGCAGGAGGTAGATCCTGTCCGGCAGCAGCTTGTCGACGGGGGCGGGGATATTCTGTTCGCCGGGAATGATGATGCCGGGCCGGTCGTTGTCTTCTTCAGCCATTGTCCTGCTCGCGTGCCTCGCATGGCGGGCCTGCGCTGGCCCTTATTGCTCGCAGATGGGGGCCTGGATGCGGATTTCAACCCGGCCGCTCAGCGCCCTGCACCGACCCGCTGCAGGTTGACGACCAGCTCGGAGGCGGTCTGGTAGCGGTCGGCGGGGCGCTTCGCCAGCAGCGAGTCGATGATGGGCTGGTAGCGTTCCAGGCCTGTCGGCAGACGCGGTATGTCGGCATGCACGTGCTGGTAGATGACCGCCGTGGGCGTGTCGGCACGGTAGGCTTTCCGGCCGGCCAGCATCTCGAACAGGATGATGCCGGCGCTGTAGAGATCCGAGCGGGCGTCCACGGCCAGGCCCTGGCCCTGCTCGGGGCTGATGTAGTTGGGGGTGCCGAGAACACTGCCGACATTGGTCAGTTCCTCGCCTGTATCCAGGTGCTTGGAGATACCGAAATCGGCAATGGCCAGGCTGTCATCGGAGCGGAACATGATATTGCCGGGCTTGAGATCGCGGTGCACGATGCCCTGGCCGTGGATCGCCTCCAGGCCGAGGGCGATGTGCAAGGCGTAGTTGAGCGCGTCGTCGGGCAGTACGTGGTGTTCGATGCGCTGCTTGAGGTCGCCGCGGGTGAAGAATTCCATGGCAATGTAGCCGTAGGTGGCGGTGAACCCATGGTCGAAAAAGCGCACCACGTAGGGGCTGCGCAGGTTGGCGACCAGCTCGGCCTCGCGCACGAAGCGCTTGAGTACGGACTGGTCCGACACATGCTCGATGTCGATCACCTTGAGCACCAGGCTGAGCTGGTCACTGCTGCGCTCGGCGAGGTAGACGCGCGAGCTGGCGCCCTGGCCGATGAGTCGAACGAACTTGTAGCCGATCCGGCCGGCCTCGGGCAGCAGTTCGCTGTCGAGGCGCAGCCGTCGCATGATGCCCGCGTCGAGGTTGAGCTTCGGGTTCTCCTGGGTGATGGTGAGATCACTGACGCCGGCCGCGGCCTCGCGCACCACCCGGGCCAGGGTCTCGGCGGTGGCGTCCTGTTTGCGCAGGAAGTCGGCGGCGCCGGCCTTCATCGCACGCACGGCGACATAGTCGTCGCCGCCCGCGGTGAGAATCACCACCGGCGGGAAGCCCGGTGCCCGGCCGTAGCGCTGCATCCATTCGGTGCCGCGGCCGGCCATGCCGAGTTCCTGGTCGAGCAGCACGACGTCGTAGAGCGACCAGTCGAAGTCCGGGCCGGGCGCGCCCTGTTGTTCGGGGTCGTACTCGGTGACTTCGATATCAGGTAATGTGCGGGCGAGCAGGCGCCTGGCGAGCGCCATGAATTCCTTGGAATCATCGATGATGATGACGCGCATGGCTGGCGTTCAGCCGCGCTGCCGCACAATGAGCACCGTGGTCGGCCCGATTTTCTTGTTTTGCTGGCCGCAATAGTAAACCTCAAAAACAATCAATGATATGAATCGTTATCTTAATGTGCTTGCAGATTGCCTCGGGAACCCCCGACGTCGGTTGATCGGGGTTGCGTTCAGCGCCCTGCTGGCCACCGCGCTGACGGTGGCCGCCGGCGAGCAGGTCACTGACACGGACCCGGCCTTGCGCGAGCGTATTGCCGCGATGAAGTCGCATCCCCGCGGGCCGTTCGCGCGGATTCGCTGGTTCTGCCGCGACGGCAGCGTGCTGCCCCCGGAGCCGTTCGCGTGCAAGCCGTTCGGCGGTGGCAGCCAGCACGGTGAATGGACCGACGAGGTCAAGGCCCTGCGCAGCCAGGGCTACCTGGTCGCGAACATCCTGTCCGACCTGGACGCCGACGCCCTGCTGGCGCGGCCCGAGGGCGCGTGGGAGATCGGCCAGATCCTGATCGAGCGCTTCCTCGTCGAGCGCGATGACGGCTGGATCCTGCGGCAGGCCCGTTTCTACCGAGGCGCATTGCAGGCCGAGGGTGAGAGTCGCGGCGCGCGGCGGCTGCTGCAGGCGATGCTGGCGAAGCCGGACTGGGTCGGATGGCGTTTCGCGCTGCTGCGCCAGGCAGCGCGCTGGCTGGAGCACGGTGTTGAAACGGCCTCGACCACCGCCGTGCGGCAGGAATCGGCAGCCCTGGCCGGCGAGGACGCCGGCTTCATGAAGCTGCGCAACAAGATCCACGTCCAGCCCGGTTACGCCGATGCCGCCGCGGTCCGCGAGTACGCCGCCGGTGTGGATGACACTGCGTTGCGCGAGCGCTTTGCCGATCTTGCGAGTCTCATCGAGACCGTGTACGCCCCGGGGCAGCTGGCAACGGCCATCGACGCCCTGCTGGCCCGCGGCGGTCTGCCCGGCGGGCTGGAGGGCGGCCTGCGTGGGGCGCGTTCGCTGCTGGCCGGGGACGTGGGCGATCCCATGCGTTTCACGCTGACCGCGGACCTGCTGCTGGCCGTGCGCGACGCTTTGCCGCAGGTGGATTCGGTATCGACGAGGCTGCGGCTGGTGGACGCCAGCCTGCTGTTCGAGAGCGTGCATTACGCGGCGGCAGCCGGGCTGGCAAGCGCGCTTGAGGGCGCATCCCGGGCCGATCGGCTGCAGTATCTCGGGGCAAGCATCCGCGCCATCTACGGCGCCGGGCTGGTGTCGACGCGTCAGCGCGAGGCACTGCTGGCGCGTATTGCGGCGCTTGGCGAGGCGCCCGACGTGCAGGCCTTCAAGGCCGCCATGGATTACCTGTCGCTGTTGCCCGGCTGGTCCGCGCAGACGCTCGACCTGCATTTCAGCCCGGCCATCGAGCGCTACATGGCGCTGGAACCGCTCACCGTACTGTTCACCCAGGACCTCCTGCGCGGCAGCGCGGCGTTTCCCTACACGGCGCTGCTGGAGCCGCTGGCCCGCGACGCCAATCGCCTGGCCGGCGTCACCAGCGAACTGTTCGGCGAGCAGGTCGGCGGGTTGCGGGGGCTGAACGCCGGGCTGGCCCGCGGCGTGCTGCACTTCGCGCTGGAGCCGGGCAGCGCGTTCGACAGCGATGGCATCTACGTGCTCGCCGAGACGGTGTCGGATCTGCCCCCCGTGGCAGGCATCATCACTGCCGGGGAGGGGAATCCGCTGTCCCATGTGCAATTGCTGGCGCGCAACCTCGGGATCCCCAACGTCGCCATGGACCGCGCGATGATCGAGCGTCTGCGCCCCTTCGAGAACCGCGAGGTGCTGCTGGCTGTCAGCCCGGGCGGCTCGGTACGCCTGGCCCAGTTCGACCCCGCCGCACAGGCCCTGTTCGCCGCCGAGCAGGCGCAGGCCCCGACGCTGATCCGGCCCGATCTCGACAAGCTGGACCTGCGCGAGCGCGCGCCGCAGTCGCTGGCTGCGCTGCGCGCCGCGGACTCCGGCCGCATCGTCGGACCCAAGGCGGCCAAGCTGGGTGAACTCAAGCACCATTACCCGGAAGCGGTGGCCGAGGGCGTGGCAATCCCGTTCGGCGTGTTCCGCGATCTGCTGGACCAGCCGGCTGCCGATGGCCGGCCGATGTTCGAGTGGATGCGGGCCGAGTACCGGCGCCTGGGTGCCATTGACGACGCACCGGAGCGCGCCGCGCAGACCGAAGCCTTCCGCCGCCAGCTCTACGAGTGGATCGCCGGCTCGCAACCCGACCCGGAAGTGGCCGGCGCCCTGCGCGAGGCGCTGCTGGCGACGCTCGGGCCCGACGGCAGCTTCGGCGTGTTCGTGCGCAGTGATACCAACGTCGAGGACCTGCCCGGCTTCACCGGTGCGGGCCTGAACCTCACGGTGCCCAATGTCGTGGGTATCGACAACATCCTCGCGGCCATCCCGCGCGTGTGGGCGTCACCGTTCACCGCCCGGGCCTTCGCCTGGCGGCAGTCACACATGGATGCGCCCGAGCATGTCTACCCGGCGGTGCTGCTGTTGGAAAGCGTGCCGGCCGAGAAGTCCGGGGTGCTGGTGACGCAGCATATCGACACCGGCGAGGACGGCTGGTTGTCCATCGCCGTCAACGAGGGTGTGGGCGGCGCCGTCGATGGCCAGGCCGCCGAATCCCTGCGGGTGGAGATGGCCACCGGCCGCGTCGTCCTGCTGGCGCAGGCTTCGGCGCCGGTGCGCCGGCTCGTCGACCCGGCCGGCGGTGTCAGCAAGGCGCCGGTGTCGGGCACCAGCGCGGTGCTCAAGCCGGCCGAGATCACCCGGCTCATCGCCTTCGCGCGTGAACTGCCGGA
Organism: uncultured Gammaproteobacteria bacterium; assembly: GCA_964351795.1. GTDB lineage: Bacteria > Pseudomonadota > Gammaproteobacteria > JADZEE01 > JADZEE01 > CAYGQN01. Next base: position 1,574 of record CAYGQN010000116.1, on the reverse strand, counting down.
GCGCTTTCCCGCCATCGTCGATGCCGACGGCCAGCCGGCCCCGGCGGACGTGGAATTCGGCTTCCTCGGCGGTGAGCTCAAGCTGTTCCAGATCCGGCCGTTCCTGGAATCGGCACAGGCGCGCGGCAGCGCCTACCTGCAATCACTGGATGCGGCCATCGAGGCCGCCCACGGGTCGGTCCTGCTCTCGGAGGTGCCCGGAACATGAATCACCAACCCGCACTGGCAGTGCTGCTCGCGATGACGGCAGTGGCTGTGACCGACACGAGCGCCTACCCGCTGGATGCCTACGAGCGTACCGGCATCGGCAGGCTGGAGGCACAGCGGCGCGTGGAGGCCGACGAGATGCCGGGCAGCAAGCAGCCTGCCGGCGCCTTGCTCGGCAGCGAGGCGGTGGATATCCGCCTGCTGGAACACCCGGACATGGCCCTGCCCGGGGTCGATGGCGGGTTCACCGCGCAGATCCGCGAGCTGCTCGGCGAGCATGCGGGGGACTACAGCATCGCTGTGCTGGATTTGAGCGATATCGCCAATCCACGCTATGCCGAGCACAACGGCGATGTGCGCCGCAACCCGGGCAGTGTCGGCAAGCTGCTGGTGGCACTCGGCGTGTTCCAGGCGATTGCCGATCGCTTCCCCACGGACATTGCGGCACGGGAACAGCTGCTCCGCGAGACGGAGATCGTGGCCGATGATTTCATCGTCAGCGACCATCACACCGTGCGGCGCTGGGACGAGGCCACGGAAACACTGATCCGCCGGCCGCTGCAACAGGGCGATACCGGCAGCCTGTGGGAATACCTGGACTGGATGGTATCGCCGAGTTCCAACGCCGCCGCTGCCATGCTTGCCCGCGAGGCGGTACTCATGCGCGCGCTGGGCCCGGCCTACCCGCCGGCCCCGGAGGCGGCCAGCGCGTTTTTCCAGCAGACTCCGCGCGGCGAACTGGCCGGCCTGCTGGAGCGTGCCATCCAGCAGCCGGTCACCGACAACGGCCTCGACCTGTCCCGGATCCGCCAGGGCAGCCTGTTCACCCGTACCGGCAAGCAGAAGGTGCCCGGTACGAGCAGCTATGCGACGGTCCGCTCGCTGATGCGCCTGCTGCTGCGCATGGAACAGGGCCGGCTGGTGGACACGTTCTCCAGTCGCGAGATGAAGCGGCTGATGTATGTCACCGAACGCCGGATACGCTATGCCTCGTCACCGGCGCTGCGGGACGCCGCGGTTTATTTCAAATCCGGCTCGCTCTACCAGTGCGAGCCCGAGCCGGAGTTCACCTGCCGGAAGTACCATGGCAACAAGCTGAACCTGATGAACTCGGTGGCGATTGTCGAGGCTCCCGCGGCCGGGCGCGAGCTCCACTACCTGGTTGCCCTCACGTCCAATGTCCTGAGGCGCAATGCCGCGGTGGACCACCAGACCCTGGCCACCCGCATCCATCGCCTGATCGAGCGTTACCACGCCGATACGGTGCGGGCGGATCGCGCCGCCGCCGTGGCCCGATCCGTCGAAGCCGCCGGCGATGCAGAGGCCGGCGCTGACGCTGCGCCGGGCGTGGAGGAGGTCGTGCCGAC
>CAYGQN010000115.1:0-10802 GCA_964351795.1 uncultured Gammaproteobacteria bacterium | reverse complement strand
GAGAGCGTGCGGGCCGCGCGCAGCGAGGCCGCGACCGCGTTCGGCCGCGATGACGTCTACCTGGAGAAGCTGGTGCGCCGGGCCCGCCACGTCGAGGTGCAGATCCTCGGTGACAGCCACGGCAACCTGGTGCACCTGTTCGAACGCGACTGCACCGTTCAACGCCGCCACCAGAAGGTGGTCGAACGGGCCCCGGCGCTGTACCTGTCCGAGGCGCAGCGGGAAGCCATCTGCGAGGCCGCGCTTGCCATCGGCCGGACCGCCGGCTACGAGAACGCAGGCACGGTGGAATTCCTGTTCGATGCGGAAACGGGCCTGTTCTTCTTCATCGAGGTCAACCCGCGGGTGCAGGTCGAGCATACAGTCACCGAGCAGGTCACCGGCATCGACATCGTCAAGGCGCAGATCCGCATCGCCGCCGGGGCGCGCATCGGCGAGCCGGCCGAAAGCGGCGTCCCCGCCCAGGCCGGTCTGCGCCTGAACGGCCATGCCATGCAGTGCCGTATCACCACCGAAGACCCGGAGAACAACTTCATCCCCGACTACGGCACGCTGTCGGCCTACCGCAGCCCGGCCGGCTTCGGGATCCGCCTGGATGCGGGCACGGCCTACCCCGGCGCGCGCATCACGCGCTACTACGATTCACTGCTGGTGAAGGTCACAGCCTGGGGCAATACGCCCGAGGAAACCGTGGCGCGCATGCGCCGCGCCCTGGCCGAGTTCCGGGTCCGCGGGGTGCGCACCAACCTGCGCTTCCTGGAAGGCCTGATGCGCAACCCGGCCTTCTGCGCCGCCGACTACACCACCACCTTCATCGACGACAACAAGTCACTGCTGCGCTTCCCGCGCCGCCGGGATCGCATGACGCGCCTGCTGAACTTTCTCAGCGACGTGATCGTCAACGGCAACCCGGAGGTCGAGGGCCGGCCGCGGCCGATCGAGATCCACACGCCGCGCCCGCCGGTGGCCGAGCATTCAGATATTCCTGACGGCAGCCGCCAGCGCTTCCAGGCACTCGGTGCCGAGGGCCTGTGTCGCTGGCTGCTGGAATCTGGCGAAGTGCAGATCACCGACACCACCATGCGCGATGCCCACCAGTCGCTCATCGCCACGCGCATGCGCAGCCATGACATGCTGCAGGCGGCGCCCGCCTACGCGCGGCTGCTGCCGCAGATGTTCTCGATGGAGTGCTGGGGCGGCGCAACCTTCGACGTGGCCATGCGCTTTCTCAACGAGTGCCCCTGGGAACGCCTGGAAAAGCTCCGCGCGGGCATGCCGAACATCCTGCTGCAGATGCTGCTGCGCGCCTCCAACGCCGTGGGCTACACCAACTACCCCGATAACGTGGTGCGTTACTTCGTGCAGCGCGCGGCCGATGCCGGAGTCGACATCTTCCGCGTGTTCGACTCGCTGAACTGGGTCGAGAACATGCGCCCGGCCATGGATGCGGTGCTGGAGACCGGCCGAATCTGCGAAGCGGCCATCTGCTACACCGGCAACCTCAGCGACCCGGCCTGCACCAAGTACGATCTCGCCTACTACCTGTCGATGGCGCGGGAACTGGAAAAGGCCGGCGCGCACATCATTGCCATCAAGGACATGGCCGGCCTGTGCCGGCCGGCGGCGGCACGCACCCTGGTGTCGGCGCTGAAGGCCGAGATCGGCCTGCCGGTGCACTTCCATACCCACGACACCAGCGGCATCGGCGCGGCCAGCGTCCTCGCCGCCGTGGAGGCCGGCGCCGATGCCGTGGACGCGGCCATGGACTCCATGAGCGGCCTCACCTCGCAGCCCAACCTGGGTTCCATCGTCGAGGCGCTGCGCTTCGGCGAGCGGGCCAGCAGCCTGGACCCGGTGCACCTGCGGGCCATGAGCCGCTACTGGGAGCAGGTGCGCCTGGGCTACACGGCGTTCGAGAGCGATATCCGTTCAGGCGCCTCGGAGGTCTACGTGCACGGCATGCCCGGCGGGCAGTACACCAACCTCCGCGAGCAGGCGCGTTCACTCGGCATCAGCGAGCGCTGGCCGGAGGTCGCCAGCGCCTATGCCGAGGTCAATGACATGTTCGGTGACATCATCAAGGTCACGCCTTCGTCCAAGGTGGTTGGCGACATGGCGCTGATGATGGTCACCACCGGCCTCAGCCGCAAGGACGTGGAGGATCCGGCTCGCGAGGTCAGTTTTCCGGATTCGGTGGTGTCATTCTTCCGCGGTGAGCTCGGCCAGCCCCATGGCGGCTTCCCGCAGGCCCTGCAGAAGAAGGTCCTGGCCGGCGAGGCGCCGCTCACCGACCGGCCCGGCAAGCAGATGCCCCCGGTAGACATCGACAGCACCCGCGAGGAACTCGCCCAGGCCACCGGGCGCAGCATCACCGACAACCAGCTCGCCTCCTACCTGATGTACCCGAAGGTGTTCCGCGACTGGATCGGCAATCGCAAGAAGTACGGTGATGTGAGCATCCTGCCCACCGCCGTGTACTTCTACGGCATGGAGGCCGGCCAGGAGATCCAGGTGGAGCTGGAACCGGGCAAGACCGCCATCATCCGCTTCGTCACCGTCAGCGAGGCGCACGAGGATGGCACCCGCACCGTGTTCTACGAGATCAACGGCCAGCCGCGCTCGGTGGTCATCGAGGATCGCAGCCTGGCACCGGAGCAGGCGCCGAGCCGCAAGGTGGACGAGGCCGACGCCGGCCATATCGGCGCCCCCATGCCCGGCAGCGTGGCCACCGTGGCGGTGAAAATCGGGGATCGCGTGAAGCGCGGAGACCTCCTGCTGACGCTGGAGGCAATGAAGATGGAAACCGGCGTGCGCGCCGAGATGGACGGGGTGGTGGCCGAGGTCATCGCCCATCCGGGCCTGCAGGTGGACGCCAAGGACCTGCTGATGGTGCTCACGCCCAGGAGCTAGGCGCTAGGGCGCCAGCGGGAACCCGGCTAGGGCCTGGCGAGAGCCTGGCGCGTACCCAGCACCAGCCCACGGGCACGCATGCGCTCGAGGATCTCCAGGCCGCCGGCGATCACCGCATCCGCATCCGGATGCTTCAGTTCCCAGGCGATGCGCGTGAGGTGCTCGCGGCCGCTGGCCTGCGCGTTCTCGGCAATGAGTTCGAACAGGCGCGCCGTCACCGGGTTGAGCTCGACGCAGTCGAAGCGCTGCGCCGGGTTGCGGAACACGATGAGCGTGCAGGCCCGCGCCTGCGGCGCCTCGGCGGCATCGTCCTCGCCGGGCCCTTCGCCGAGCAGGTGCACCGCCCAGTCATAGCGCACCACGCGATGAACCGGGTTGACCACTGGCGCGCCCGCCAGCATGTCCCCCTGCGGCTCGAAGCCCGTCTCCGGAATGGCCATGGGATCGCCGCACACGTCGGTCTCGCGCCACTCGAAATCCGCCAGTTGCCCCAGGAACGGCAGCGCGACGGTGCAGGCCGGCCCCTGCCCCAGCCAGTCGATGAACTGCAGCGGGTAACGCACGAAGCGCATCTCGCGGCTGCGATGCTGCAGCATGAATTCGCGCACCAGCGCGTGCCAGGCGGCCTCGTCGAAATAGCGGCGCAGCAGCGGGAAGTTGTCGGCCAGCAGCGCCTCGATATTGGCGAACACGGCGTCACGGTAGATGGCCAGCCGCGCCGGATCGAGCCCCTCGGGCGGCGGCTGGTTCGCGGGGTCGCGCAGATGGGCGCTGAAGCGGCGCTGGACCTGCCGGAAGGACGCCTCGTCAGCCACCCACCGGCTCCGCCGCCAGGGCCGGCGCGCCGTGGCGGACCTGCAGCGCAACGATGCGATCCACTTCGGCGAGGCAGTCTTCAAGGTCGGGGATGTTCTCGTCGCGCTCCAGCAGCGTCGGGAAAGGGCCGAAGTGGGCATAGGCGGTGTCGAGCAGTTCCCAGACGCCGTCGCAGACCGCGGCGCCGTGGGTGTCCACGGCCAGCGTGTCGTTCACCCGCAGGTGGCCGGCGATGTGGGCGTAGCAGATGCGCTCGCCCGGCAGTTGCCGCAGGAATCCGGCAGCATCGTAGCCGTGGTTGATGCTGTTGACGACGATGTTGTTCACATCCAGCAGCAGCCCGCAATCGGCGCGCTCGAGTACCTCGCCAAGGAAATCGATTTCGGCGATTTCCTGTCCGGGCGCCACGTAGTAGCTGGCATTCTCCACCGCGATGGTCTGCTCGAGGATGTCCTGTACCTGACGGATACGATCGGCCATGTGGCGGGCGGCGGCGCGGGTGAAGGGCACGGGCAGGAGTTCGTACAACAGGCCCTCGTCCCCGCAATAGGTCATGTGATCACTGAACACCGGCACATGATGCTCGGCCAGGAAGTGCTTGAGCGCGGCGAGGTAGTCGGTGTCGAGCGGGTCGGGGCCGCCGAGGTTCAGCAGCAGGCCATGCGCGGCCACCGGCACCTGGCCGGCAATCTGCCGCAGGGCGTTGCCTAGGCGCCCGCCGAGATCGAGCCAGCCCTCGGGGGCGATTTCCATGAAGCCAAGCTGGGGAGGGATTCGGTCCAGCAGCGGACCCAGATGGGTCCGCCGCAGACCTAGTCCGGCGCCGTGTACGGGGTAGCTGTCGTACACCGGGCTGAACACAGCACGAACGTGCTGTTGAATACTTACTTATCGGTGTACTTGATGGAGCAGCTGTCGTCTTTGAACGTACCACAGACGGCCGGGTCCTTCTTGCCCGTGGCCAGCTTGCCGCCGGCATACTTGGCCTTGTTGTCACCGCCGTAGGTGAAACCGGTCTGATCGTCGATTTTCACGGCGTTGCCCTTCATGTCGACGGCGTCGGTAGCCACTTCGAAACCGACGCCGAACTCGATCATCTGGAACGGATTCTCGGCAGCGACAACCGGGGTCGCCAGGGACACTGCCAGGCCGGTACCCAGTGCTGCGGCGACGGACTTGGTGGTTTTCTTGGACATCGTTAACCTCCTCAAGGAACATTTATTTGTTTTGACTGCGGGCTCGGGAAAACACTCGCCGCAACCGTCTCTGCAGCATCGGCAGCGGCACCGGGACATGTTCTAACCCGGACTCCGAGTGTATTCTAGGCACATGAACACGCACCCGCAAACCATTGCAATCATTGTGCTTGCAGCGCTGTTCAGCTTGTGCGGTGCCGCATGCGCCCAGAACCCGCCAGCCTCGACATCGCCAAGCGCCGAGGCACCGGCAGAGGATGCCGCGCAGACCACCGGGGAGGCCTCCGGAGACGACTGCACCTGGGGCTGCCTGCGCTGGGGCAAGATGTGCAACGTGGACCCGCGCGGCGTCTACAAGTGCCGTCGTTCCTGCGAGCGTTTCGGGGAAATCTGCGAGTAAGCTGGCCTTGCCCGCTCAGGCCGGTGCCAGCATGAACTCCCGTACCGCCCGGCCTTCCCGGTTCGCCCGGGCCTCGAAGCGGCTCACCGGCCGCCAGGCCGGGCGCAGGTCGCGTGCCAGCAGTGCCAGCGCCGGCACCTGCGCCAGTGCCAGCTCGATCCCGTCAGCGTAGTCCTGCCAGTCCGTGGCGATGAACAGGCGGCCGTGCGCCGCCAGGCGCCCTGCCGCCATCTGCAGGAAGGGGGCATTGAGCAGGCGGCGCTTGTGATGCCGCTTCTTGGGCCAGGGATCCGGGAAGTACACATGCAACTGCTCCAGCGACTGCGGCGGCAACCGCTCGGCAAGCACCTCCACGGCATCCTCGCTCGTCACCCGGACATTGGTCAGCCCCAGGTGTTCCACGGCGTTCAGCAGCTGGCCGAGCCCTGGCCGGTACACCTCGATACCGATGTAATCGTTGCCGGGGTTGGCGGCTGCCAGTGCCGAAAGCACCGTTCCGGTGCCACAGCCGATCTCCACGCACAGCGGTGCGCGGCGGCTGAACAGGTGCTGCGGCTCCAGCTGCGCGGTCGATGGCGGCAGGGCGTAACGGGCAAGCAGGGCCTCCAGGCCGCGCTGCTGGGCCGGTGTGATCCGGCCTTCGCGGCGCACGAAGCTGCGAACCGGTCGCGGATGGGCGGTGGGCCGGGAGGTCATGGGCGGAACAGACCGGGCGCCTGCGGCAACGCCAGCGGGCTCAGATCTCTACCTTATTGCCCTCGCGGGCAACCTCGCAGTGCATGTCCGAACCACGCTCGGCGATGATCTCGCAGGCATGCTTGTGGATGGCGAAGACCTGCTCGTCGTCGTAACCCGGGTCGTGGTGATACAGGTACAGCGATCGGACCCCGGCGTCGATGGCCGAGTTGACGGTATCAATGTAGCAGGAGTGCCCCCAGCCACGCTTGCGATCGTAATCGTGGGGTGTGTACTGCGCGTCGTGGATGAGTATGTCGGCACCTTCGATGAACTTCAGCTCGGCAGCGCGCTCCTCATCGTTGATCTTGCGCATCATCTCGTGGTCTTCGGCACTGAACTCCCCGGAGCGCTGTGCCAGGCTTTTCTCCAGGAACAGGAATTCGTTGTCGGATACGTACACGACCGACTTGCCGTCGATGTCGATGCGGTAGCCGTAGGTGACGCCCGGGTGATGCACGTTGTGGTAGCTGATGTGCATGGGCCCGTGGGTGATGCCGCCCTTCTGCGGATCCAGGTAGCTGATACCGGCCATCCAGGTTTCCGTTTCCACCGGGAAATAGGGGGCTTTCATCTGGTCGGCAAGACGCTTTTCGATGTCGGCACTGTTCTCGCCCGGGCCGAAGAACTTGATGCGCCAGTCCGGCGAGAAGGCCGGCTGGAAGAAGGGCATGCCGCAGATGTGATCCCAGTGGTAATGCGTGAAGATGACCAGCAGCTCGCTGCGGGCTCCCTCGCGCATGAGTTGCTCGCCGAGCGGAATGATGCCCGTGCCACCATCGCAGATGAGCAGGTGATCACCAACGCGGACCTCGACGCAGGAGGTATTCCCGCCGACTTTCAGATGGCTGGCAAACGGGGCCGCGTAGGAACCACGCACGCCCCAGAACCGCACGAAGGAATCAGCACTCATCCGGGCATTATGCGTGAGTATTGGAAACTCACAAACCCCCGCGCAGGCGGGCTCAGCCGGCCGTTCCGGTGTGCTTGGCAATCATGCCCTGGATCTGCTGCGTGGTAACGGGCTTGGCAACGAAATCGAGCGCGCCGAGGTCCTTCGCGGTCATGCGATCCTGGGCGTAGTCCTTGGAGCTGATCACCACGAAGCGGGTGCTGGCATGGAGGGGGTGCTTGCGCAGTTCCTGCAGGAAGGTCAGGCCATCCTTGTCGGGCATGATGATGTCGAGGAAGACGAGGTCCGGGGCTTGCGCCTCCAGGTACTCCATCGCATCGGCAGCCGAGCCGAAACAGTGCAACTCGATGTCGAGTTCGCCCGCCGCCCGCTCGAAGAACTCGCGAACGCTGGGGCTGTCATCGACCACCACGACTTTGGGCCTGCTGCTGTTCATCACTGGTTTCCGGAAGACTGACCGGTGCACGGTTGGCGCCATGTGCTGCCGGCGCCGGCATGCTGCGTACTGAAATGCCGCGGGCTTGCCGTCGTGCGCGAGCGTCAGGTCAGCGACTTACCTCCGCTACTTGCTGTCTTATGATTATCGGGTCGCCAGCCCCGTCACGCTCCCGGAACCACGCCGCCGTACACCTGTGACCCCGATCGTGAACCGGTGCAATGGCGTCCCCCGACACCCGCAACACGGCTTTTCAGGCCGCGTTCATACAGGCCATGGCGCTAATACTACACAATTTTTTAGAAACTTACCCCGCATTCCTGCAAGCGCTTCTCGGAAGTTGCCTGCCGTGCAGGCATAATGTACCGGTGTGCCCGGGGCAAGGTCCGGCTCGTTGACTGGCCGCCCGGAAAGGATAGAATTTTCAGGATTATAGCAGCGCGGGTGTAGTTCAATGGTAGAACATCAGCTTCCCAAGCTGAGAATGTGGGTTCGATTCCCATCACCCGCTCCAGCAGGGCATTACCGGCCCGGCGCCTGATGAAGGCCGGCCGCAACTGCGGGATTGCCACGTCCGGCATCGAGGCGGCGGCCGAGGCGCTGTACGATGCCGCCCTTCCCTACCACAACTTCGGTCATGCGCTGGATACCGTGGCAAGCGGTGAGCGCATCGTCGCGCGCTGTCGCGCCGAGGGGATCCGCATCGACGAGCAGGTCGTCTACCTTGCCCTGCTGTTCCACGATGCCGGCTACCGCGACAACCACGCGGCCCTGGGCTTCCAGAGCAAGGAGCAGTACTCGGCGCACCTGGCCCGACAGGCGCTGTCCGAGCATGGCTTCAGGGCCCGCCTGATCGACAAGGTCGATGCCGCCATCCTCGCCACGCACCGTTTCGCCGAGTTCCGCACCACCGAGCAGAAGGCGGTGCGGGCCGCGGACCTGTCCGGCCTGGCCGCGGACTACGAGGTGTTCCGGGACAATGGCGAACTGCTCCGCCAGGAACAGGAACTGCTGACCGGTCTCGCGGTGCCCGCCGATGAGTGGGTGGCGTCCGTGACCGAGGTGGTGCGCTTCTACCTGCACCAGGAAATCCGCCTGACCAGCTTCTTCTATGACGAGAACGGCCAGTCGGACTACCACCGCCGGGTGGCCGCCAACCTCGCCCGCCTGCGGGCCGAGGCCGGCCTGTAGGCCCAACGGGGCGCCGACCAGGCGCGTCAGCCGCGGCCAGTGTCCTGCTGGCCCGGCTTGATCTGCAGCAGCATGAAATCGCGATCCGCCTCGATGAGACGGGCGCGCACGTCCTGCAGTGCCTCGATGGACTCGAACGGACCTATCCACACGCGGTACCAGACATCCTGGCCGTTGATGACAACCCGCTGGATGTCGGCGCGGATCCCCTGCAGGGCCAGCTCCGCCTTGGCCTTGTCGGCCTCCTCGAAACGCTGGAAGGAGCCCACCTGCAACACGTGCCGCGCCGGGTCCAGGCCGGTTTGCCCGGCCGGCTGCCCCTCGCCGGGCAGCTTCCAGTCCGGCACCTTGACTTCCATCTCCGGCAGGATGGTGTAGAAATCGAAGCGCGGCTTGATGACGGGCCGCTCGTCGGCCGCAGGCGCCGGCGCCGCGGCAGCTTCCGCCGCCCGTCGGGGCGCGTCCCGGCCGGCCGGCAGGGCCGTGCCGGGATCGGGCTCGACACGGCCGTCCAGGTACACCAGGAAGGCCACGAACAAGCCCACGCTGAGGCCGCTGGTAAAGGCCAGCCAGGCCGGTACACCGGCGCCCTCGGGCTTGCGCGAGGCGTTCTTGTAGTCCCGCGCCACTTACATCGACTCCGGCGCCGATACCCCGAGCAGGCCCAGGCCATTGGCCAGCACGATGCGCACCGCCGTCGCCAGCGCCAGCCGGGCATCGCGCAGCGGCGCCTCGTCGACGATGATCTTGCTGGCGTTGTACCAGGCGTGGAAGGCGTTCGCGAGTTCGCGCAGGAAGTAGGCGAGCTGGTGCGGCTCACGCGCATCCGCGGCGGCAGCCAGCACCTCCGGGTACCGCCCCAGCGCGGTGATCAGCTCCGCCTCGGCGGGCAGGGCAAGTGTATGCAGACTGGCGAGGCCGTTGCCGCGGTCCCAGGCCATGCCGCGCTCGGCCAGCTGCGCGAACACGCTGCAGATGCGGGCATGGGCGTACTGGATGTAGTACACCGGGTTGTCGCTGGATCGGGACTTGGCCAGCTCCAGGTCGAAGTCCAGGTGCTGCTCGGCCTTGCGCATCACGTAGAAGAAGCGCGCCGCATCCACGCCGACCTCGTCAACCAGCTCGGCCAGGGTGACGAACTCCCCCGAGCGGGTGGACATCTGCACCCGCTCGCTGCCGCGGTAGAGAATCGCGAACTGCACCAGGCGCACCTCCAGGCGCCCGGCATCGAAGCCAAGCGCCTGCAAGGCCGCCTTGACCCGCGGCACGTAGCCATGATGGTCGGCGCCCCAGATATTCACCATGTGATCGAAGCCGCGCTCGAACTTGTCCACGTGGTAGGCGCAGTCGCCGGCGAAATAGGTGCTCTGGCCGTTCTCGCGCACCAGCACGCGGTCCTTCTCGTCACCGAAGTCGCTGGAGCGGAACCAGCGGGCGCCATCGAGCCGGTACACGTGACCGGACGCCTCGAGCCGTTCAACGGTGGAGCTGACGCGATCCGCGGCGACCAGCGACGCCTCGGAGAACCAGTTGTCATAGGTGACACCGAAGCGGGCGAGATCGGCCCGGATCCCGTCGAGCACCGATGCAGTGGCGAAACCATGCACGGCGGCGAAGCCATCAACGCCGAGCGCTTCGCGCAGGCGCTGCACGGCCGCATCGATGGCGGCCTCGGCATCCTCGCCCGTCTGCGCGGCGACCGCGGCGGCCGCCGCGGGCGCCAGCAGGTAGGCCTCGCCATCGCGGGCCGACAGCGCGCGGGCGATGTCGATGACGTATTCGCCACGGTAGGCCGAGGCGGGAACGACGATATTGCCGCCGGCCAGATTCTGGTAGCGCAGCCACACGCTGAAGGCGAGGATGTCCATCTGCCGGCCGGCATCGTTGACGTAGTACTCGCGGTGGACCTCGTAACCGCTGGCGGCGAGCAGGTTGGCAACCACCGCACCGTAGGCGGCACCGCGGCCATGGCCGATGTGCAGCGGGCCGGTCGGGTTGGCCGAGACGAACTCCACCTGCACCCGCGTGCCACGACCGCGGGTGGAGCAGCCGAAGGCGGCGCCCTTGTCGAGCACCTCGCCGATGACCCCGGCCGACGCCCCACTGGTCAGGAAGAAGTTGATGAACCCCGGCCCGGCGATCTCCACCCGCTCGATGAGCGTGCTTGCCGGCAGCGCCGCAAGCCTCGCGATATCGCCGCTGCAC
>CAYGQN010000114.1:0-10882 GCA_964351795.1 uncultured Gammaproteobacteria bacterium | reverse complement strand
CAGCTGGTCCTCGGTGCACAGCGTGCCCCGCCACTCGATGTGCCGGCTGGCGCCGTTGGCGGTGATGACGCGGACGGTGCAGGGCCCGGCGTCGGACTGCCGGCGACACTGGCCGAGGAAGTCACGGAAGTGCTCGCGGTCTTCCTCGATGATCCACTCGATGAGCGCGCGGGCCTGCAGACGCTCGGCGGAGGTGTCCAGCAATCGCAGCAGCGCCGCACTGGCCTGTGCCACCCGCAGCGTCAGAGGATCGGCGATGAAGTACAGCCCGGGGCCGACCGCGAAGAAACGCTCGAGCGCCGACGGCGGGTCCTCCTGCTTGGACGGGATGCTGCTGATGGCTGGCGCCCTCCCGGGGACCGGCTCGCACGGTCATGGCAATATTGCTTCCAACCCTGCAGTCTGCGCCCTCAGCCGGCACGGACAATCCGCCAGGGCCTGATTCGGGCTGGGGGATTCCCCTATCGCGGCGGCCGCCGGCCACCGGCGTGTCAACCTCGCGTTGACTGGTGCCACCAAGAGACTCAAGGGAATGGGCGGAAGCGGTGGACGCAGAGGACGACGAAACACTGGTCAGGCGCATGCGGCAGGGCGATCGCGCTGCCTTCGAGACCCTTGTCCGGCGCCACCAGGATCGCCTCTGGCGCCTGGCCGGGGCCATGCTGCGGGTGCCCGATCACGCCTCGGATGCGACTCAGGAGGTGTTCCTGCGGGCCTGGACGGGGCTGCCACGCTTCCGTTTTCGCTCGAGCGTGTTCACCTGGCTGTACGCGACGCTGCGCAACGTGTGCCGGGAATACAACCGCCGGGCGCGGCCGACCGGCACACTCACCGATGAACTGGTGGACGCCGCGCCGACGCCGGAGCAGCGTGCGGACGTGAACCAGCGCCTCGGGCGACTGGTGGCCGGCCTGCGGACCCTGCCCGTCGGGCAGCAGGACGTTTTCCTGCTGCGGATCATGGAGGGCCTGTCGGTAGAGGAATCGGCGCGTGCGCTGCGCTGCAGCCAGGGCACCATCAAGACCCAGCTGCACCGGGCATTGCGTCGCCTGCGGGCAATCGAAGCGGAGGAGCACAGGTGAACAGCGACGATCCCCGGGACCCTGAACTGATCGCGGCCTGGCGCGCCCGCAGGGCGCCGCCGGACCTGGCCGAGCGGGTGAGCGCGCGCCTGGACCGCGCCCCCGCCCGCACGGCCCGCAGCCCGTGGCTGCTGCCCGCGGCGGCGCTGGCCACCGTGGTGCTGGGCAGTGCGCTGCTGCTGCGCCAGCAGTCGGGCCAGGACGCACCGGTGTCCGGCAGCAGCCCGGCGCCGGGCGCAACGGTGATGCTGAAGATGACCTCGCTGCCCGCGCCGAGCCTGTCCGGGCTCGAACCCATGCCCACCAGCGCCGGTCAGCGGCCGCTGCGTGGCGGCAGACTTCCCAGCCTGCTCGACCTGCCCGATACGCCGCGCAGCGGCGCGTCGGATGGCGCCGGGCGGGCACCAGCCAACAAGGAGAGCACCTGATGAAATCCATGCCCACTGCGCGGCGACGGTTCAACCCGCGCCGCTTCGCCCTGGCCGGCGCCATCGCGCTGATCGTCTCGGCCGGTCCGGCTCCGGCCGACGAGATCGAGGACATGAGCCGCTTCGTCGGCCTGATGGGAGGCTTTTTCGATCTCATGGATTCCATGTACGAGGCGGCGGAGAACCCCGCGCACTCGGCATTGATCCAGATGAACACCCTCGAGGACATCTACAAGGAGCGCGGCGAGCACGCCCGGATCATCGAGGTCTACCGCCAGGTGCTGGCACAGGCGCGCAACCCCGTGGTGCGGCGCATTACCTACCTGCGGCTGGCCGACGCGCTGAAGGAAACCGGCCAGTCCGCCGAGGCGGCGACGGTGCTGCAGCAGGGCCTGCAGGAAACGGTGAAGGCGGCCGATGCCGGCCAGTGAAAACGGCCGGGCGCGACGCAGCTTACCGGCAGCTGCGCCGCACCCGGCAAGGACGCGGCCTCAGCCGCCCCGGCGACGACCGAACAGGCCCAGCCCGGCGAGGGCACTCAGCAGCAGCGGCGCGCCGGCCGGCAATGGCACCGGTGCAATGTCGGCGGCCAGCGCCGCCTGCGGGTCGAAGGGCAGGGCCGAGGCCAGGCTGTCAGCCGTCAGTCCCAGGGCGAAGGCCTCGACCACGCCCGAGAGCACGAACAGCTGCTCCAGACCCGCGTCGAAATCGAAGCTCAGCGAGAGCGCGCCGCTGCGCTCGTTGACGTCCGGATCGGCCAGCGCCAGCACGCTGGCGGCATCGCTGAACCCGTTGCCCCGCGCGCCGCTGTCCAGGCTTACCAGCATGCCTTCCAGGCGCGCTTCGGCGATTGCGGCCGCCTCCGCGGCCACGCCGGGATCGGCGGTGGCGCTCAGCCCGTAGCCGACGGTGATGATCGCCGTCCCGGTGCCGCTGGTTTCAAACCACAGCTGCGTCTCCGATGCGGCCCCCGCCGTGCCGGTACCCGCTGTTGCCAGGGCCGCGGAACCCTCATCGTTGACCAGGCCGGTGGCCGTGGTGGCCGGTTCGAACGGTGCCGACGCGAAGGCCGGCAGCAGCCATTGCTGCGAGGCGCTGTTGGTGGCGAAGTCGGCGCCGCTGGTCCAGGCCGCGTTGTGGATGAGGGTGACGTCCGTGGGCACCAGGCCGCCTTCGCCAAGCACCCGGATGTCCAGGGTGTCCCAGTCGATGACCGCGCCGGCAGTGACTTCGCCGGCCTGGCCGTCGGCCGCGGTGAGCAGGCAACCGGCCACAAGGGCGGCGCCGAGATAACTTCCGAATGTTGTTCGCATGCTCGAATCTCCGTGCGTTGTGCGTTCAGGGTTGGCAGCCGGTGCACTTGCACGCGGCCAGCCCTGTGTTTGGTGCGGCAAGCAGGCGATGGGTTGACATGCCCGCATCACGGATACACCGATGCTTCCCCGGGTGTGAGGCGCCGCACCCGCGTCAAGGCGGGGTTCAGCCGCGCGGGCAGGCGGCAGCGTTCTGCCTGGCAAGCCGGCGTCCGGTTGACAGGCTCCTGGTCGCAGCCCTGGCACATCGCCGCCGGCGGCGGGCTAGAATGCCAACCGGGTCCGGGGGCTGTTGGCGCTCGCGGTTACGTTCACTGCTGCCCCGATCCGGGGCATCGCAATCACGGGGTGAGGAGAAGACCATGGACGTTACGCAGCAACTGGTGGAGTTCGCCGTCAATACCGGCTACGAGGATCTGCCCGAGGACGTGATCGAGGTCATCCGCCTCGCGCACACGAACATTCTCGGCACCTGCCTGGGCGGCTACCAGACCCGCATCGGCAAGCTGCACGTGGATATCGCGAAGGAGTTCGGCGGCGGCCAGGCGCAGGCCACGCTCATCGGCGACGGCAGTCGCGTGTCGGTGCCGTTCGCGGCCTACGCCAACGGCAACCTCGGCTTCGCCCTGGATTACGAGGACATGATCTACTACATCCTCCATCCCGGTTACATCACCATTGCCGCGGCACTTGCCGTGGGTGAGCACGTCGGCGCCAGCGGCAGGGATGTCATCGCCGCCGTGGCGCTCGGCTTCGAGGTGGCCGGGCGCATCGGTGTGGCGATGCAGCCCACGGCCGAGCGCGGAAGCCAGGTCTGGGGCGAGCAGTACCATCCCTTCGCCGCCGCGGTCACCGCGGGCAAGCTGCTCGGGCTGAACGCCGAGCAGATGAACGTCGCCTTCGGCGTGGCCGGCACCTACGCCTCGGTGCCGTCGGTGTTCAAGTACTTCGGCGTGGTGGCCGAATCGCGGCCCATGCGCGAGGTCAAGCTCGGCTGGGGCTGGCAGGCCATGGCCGGGGTCATGGCCGCCATTTCCGCGCAGAAGGGCTTCCGCGGCGGCCACGGCATTCTCGATGGCGAACGCGGCTTCTGGATCATGGCCGGCTCGGACCGCTGCGATTTCCCGCGCATGGTCGAGGGCCTCGGCGAGCAGTGGGTCACCCGCGACACCGAGTACAAGATCCATCCCTCCATCGGCTGGAACCATTCCGCCTTCCATGCCACCCGTCTGCTGGTCGAGGAGCACGACATCGATGCCGCCGACGTCACCGGCGTGCATATCACCTCGTTCATGTCCAACCAGATCGACGACACCAGCCCGGCCGGGCCGGTGGACGCCATGTTCTCGCTGCCCTACACGGTGTGCTCGACCATCCTGCGCGAGCCGCTGACGCCGGAGCTGTACAGCGACGCGAAACTGCAGGACCCGGCCATCCGCCGCCTGCTGGGCCTGACCACGGTGACCCATGACCGGGAAGCCGACGTGCTGCTGTTCGACAAGCAGCACATGCGTCAGAGCGTGGCGATCAGCCTGGCCGACGGCACGCGCCTGGAGCGGCAGGTGCTGTTCCCGCGCGACAAGCCCGAGTACGGCCGGGCCCAGATCGAGCAGAAGATGGACGATCTCGCTGGCGGCGTGCTGCCGGCGGAGAAGATCGCGGCGCTGAAGCAGGCCTGCGCCACGCTGGAGCAGGCGCAGGACCTGTCGGGGCTGGTGGCCTTGCTGAGCTGAGCCGGGGGCAGGCGCCGCGTCGGGGGCTGGAGCCGGACGAATCGCTGCGTTAGCGTGGTGGCGTGGCCAACGCCGGCCACCAGCGGAAGTCACGATGGCGCACGCTCACAGCCACGCCCCCCGGGATCATTCGCGCGCCTTTGCGATCGGCGTCGGTCTGAACATCGCGTTCGTCGTCACCGAGGCCGTGTTCGGCCTGCTGTCCGGCTCGCTTGCCCTGCTCGCCGATGCCGGGCACAACCTGTCCGACGTGCTGGGCCTGCTGCTGGCCTGGAGTGCCAGCGGCCTGGCCCGGCGCAAGGCCTCGCCGCGGCATACCTACGGGCTGCGCAAATCCACCGTGCTGGCGGCCATGTTCAACGCCATCATCCTGATGATCGCGGTCGGGGGTATCGCCTGGGAGGCGCTCAGGCGCATCGGCGAGCCGGGCCCGGTGGCCGCCACCACGGTGATTGCCGTTGCCGCCGCCGGCGTGGTGGTCAATGCCGGCACGGCCATGCTGTTCCTGCGCGGCCATCGCGAGGATCTGAACATCCGCGGGGCATTCCTGCACATGGCCGCCGACGCCGGTTTGTCCGCGGGGGTGGTCCTGGCGGGGGTGATCATCGTTTTCACCGGTGCTGCATGGGTTGACCCGCTGACCAGCCTGCTCATCGCCGCGGTCATCCTCGTGAGCACCTGGGGTTTGCTGCGTGACTCGGTGAACCTGGCCATCGACGCTGTGCCCGAGGGCGTCGATGCCGCTGCCATCGAGGCCTACCTGCAGGCGCTGCCCGGGGTACACACCGTGCACGATTTGCACGTGTGGGGAATGAGCACCACCGAAACCGCCCTCACCGCGCACCTGGTGCGGCCGGGAGTGGCTGATGATGATGCCCTGCTCGCCCGGGTGAGTCGTGAACTGCGCGAGCGCTTCGGGATTGCCCACGCCACGCTGCAGGTCGAACGCAGCCCCACCGCCTGCCCGCGCCATCACGGCTGCGGGCCCTGACCGCCGGTCCGCGGGCCGCGATGGCGGTTGCCGCCGTGGCAGCCCGCGCCGGTTGCGGCAGTGCCGGCGGGGTTTGCAATCGGCCGCGGCCGGCGCGAGGATATTCGCTGGCGGCCGCGCCGGAGCCGGTTGCACAAGGCCAGGGAGGGCAGCATGACCGACAACAACCAGGTGGCCGGGAAGGCCGTCGACCATCCATTCCAGTTCACCGGCGAGGCGGGCGAGTACTTCCGCATCTGGATCGTCAACCTCGCACTGACCATCGTCACCGTCGGCCTGTATTCGCCCTGGGCCAAGGTCAGGCGCAACCGCTACCTGTATGGCAACACCCTGCTTGCCGGCCATGCCTTCGACTACGTGGCCGACCCGGTGAAGATTCTCAAGGGCCGGCTCGTCGCCGTCGGGCTCCTGGTGGTGTACGCGGTGGCCAGCGTGCTGGCGCCATCGCTCGGGATGCTGCTGGCCACGCTGCTGGTGCTGCTGGTGCCGTTCATCGTGGTGGCCTCGTTCGCGTTCTCGCTGCGCAACACCACCTGGCGCAACATCCGTTTCGGCTTCGTGCGTGATGTCGGGCAGGCCTACCGGCTGGTGGCCGTGCCGCTGCTGCTGGTGCTCGGCTTCGCCTGGGTCGCGAGCCTGGCCCTGGAGGCCAGCGGTGCCTTCGAGGCTGTCAGCGCCGAGCTGGCCGCCCAGGGTGAGGAGTTCCGGCTGGTGGACATCTTCATCGCCCTGCTGCTGCTGGCGCTGTTCCCGCTGCTGCCCTGGCTGGATTTCGCCCGCTGCCGTTTCATCGTCGAGCACAGCCGTTTCGGCCAGCGCCAGGGACGTTTCACGAGCAGTGCCGGCAGCTTCTACCTGCTGGCGCTGAAGACCCTCGGCGTTTCGGTCGTCGCTGCGCTGCTGGCGTTCGCGGTGACGGCCATCATCGTGGCGCCCCTGGTCGCCGTGCTCGGGGCCGCGGGGGCGCTGGCGGGCATCGTCGGCGCGCTGGTCGGTGCCGTCGTGTACTACCTGGTGTTCGGTTTCCTGGTGGGCGGCTATTTCCGCGCCCGGCGGACCAACCTGGTGTACGGCAACATCGCCTTCGGCCTGAGCCGCGTGCACAGCCGGCTGCGGGTGCTGGCCGTGGGCTGGCTGTACCTGAGCAACGGCCTGGCCATCCTGGTCAGCCTGGGTCTGCTGATTCCCTGGGCCACCATCCGCATGGCGCGTTACGTTGCGGACAACACCAGCCTGGAGGCCTGGGACCTCGACAAGACCATCGCCCTGGCCGACACCGACACCAGTGCCCTCGGCGAGGAGCTGGGGGAACTGTTCGACCTCGACATCGGCCTGTGAGCGACGCCCTGCAGGCGCATTATCTCGATGGCCTGAGCTCGGCCGCCACGCCGGTCAGCGTATCCCTGGATGCCGAGGGCCGCCTGCAGGCGACGCCCGCGGTGTTCGCGCCGGTGCCGCTGGCCGCCACCCGCGTGTCCGCACGCCTTGGCAAGGTCCCGCGGCGCATCACCCTGCCCGACGGGGCAGTCATCGAGACCGCCGACAATGCGCGGGTCGATGCCTGGCTGGCGGCGCAGGGCCGCGGTGCCGGCTTACCCGACCGCCTGGAGCGCAGCCTGGCGCTGGCGCTGCTGGCGGCGACGATGGTGGCCGCCATCGTGTTTGCCAGTGTGCGCTGGGGCCTGCCGTGGGCGGCGGCGGGGATCGCCCGGATCATGCCGGCCGAGGTCGTGGCGTTCACCGCGCGCGGTGCGCTGGCCTCGCTGGATGATTTCGTGTTCTCCGAATCCACCCTGGCACCGGCGCGCCAGGCGTCGCTGCGGGCCCAGTTCCAGGCCCTGGTGGCCGATGCGCCACCGGCACCGGTCGCCTGGCGGCTGGCCTTTCGCGACGGTGGCAGCCTCGGTGCCAATGCCTTCGCGCTGCCCGACGGCACCGTCATCATGACCGACCAGCTGGTGGCGCTGGCGCGGGACGACGCCGAACTGCAGGCCATTGCCCTGCACGAGCTCGGGCATGTCGAGCATCGCCACGCGATGCGCCAGGTGGTCCTGCAGACCGGCCTGGCGGCGCTGCTCACGGCCGTGACCGGTGATGTCAACAGTGCCGGCGCGCTGGTGGTGGCGCTGCCGGGCTTCCTGATGCGCTCGGCCTACAGTCGGGCGCTGGAAACCGAGGCCGACGACTACGCCCTGCAGGCGATGCGCGAGCGCGGCATCGCGCCCGTGCATTTCGCCAATCTCATGACACGCCTGCAACGCTGTGCCGGTGCGCTCGCCGGGGCCCCGGCGCCCTGCGAGGCACCGGCCGGCGAGGCCACCTCCATGCCGGGTGAGCTTGCACCGGAGTGGACCGGCTGGCTGTCGACCCACCCGTCCACGGCCGAACGCGTGCGCCGCTTCCGCGACGCCGAATGAACCGCAGCCGCCGCCGGGGATGACGACGATCAGAGCGCTGCTGCGCGGCGGCTGTTAATCTGCCGCCCTTGTGATGGCCCCGCCTCGCGTCGCCGTCAACCGCCCACGTCCATTCACCCGTCGAGCCGGGCCCAGGTCCAGCTGAGATCATCGGCATTGCGCGAACGGAAGCCGGCGCTGCCGCGAGAGGGAACTGAGCAATGAAGAAGATCCTGATGTTTGCGTACGCGCTGGCATGTTATGCCCTCAGTTTTGCGGCGGTGCTGTATGCGATTGGTTTTGTGGGCGGCTTTGGTGTGCCGCGCACGCTCGACAACGGCCCGCTCGTCGCGCCGGCCACGGCGGTGCTCATCGACCTGCTGCTGGTCGGCCTGTTCGCCCTGCAGCACAGTGTCATGGCCAGGCCGGCCTTCAAGCAGTGGTGGACCGGCTACCTGCCCGAACCCATCGAGCGGGCCACCTACCTGCTGGCGACCAGCGTGGCGCTCGGCCTCATCTTCTGGCTGTGGCGACCGCTGCCGGGGGTGCTCTGGGACCTGTCCGGTTCCCTGGCCGGGACGGCATTGTGGGCCGCCTTCGGCCTCGGCTGGTTCCTGGTCGTGTTCAGCGGTTTCCTGATCGACCATTTCCACCTGTTCGGCCTGCGCCAGGTGCATGCACACCTGACCGGCAGCGATATTCCCGAGAAGGGCTTCACCACGCCGCTGCTGTACCGCTGGGTCCGGCACCCGATCTACTTCGGCCTGCTGCTGGGGATCTGGGCCACGCCGTTGATGACCTTCTCGCACCTGCTGTTCGCCGTGGCCTTCAGCGTGTACATCATCGTCGGCGCCCACCTGGAGGAGCACGATCTCGAGGCCTGGTTCGGGGATCGCTATCGCCAGTATCGCAAGGCCGTGCCCATGCTGGTGCCCTGGCGCCGCCGGCGCACACCCTGACCGCGCGTGTACCGCTGATGCGCCCGGCCGATCGCCCGCACTCGCTGTACTTCGACTACCCGACGTTTGCCTTCCGGCGGCCGGCGGAACTGGACGGCGGCCAGCCCGAGCACGCAGTGGCCATCGTCGGCGCCGGGCCGGTGGGGGTCATGGCGGCACTGGAGCTCGCACGCCAGGGCATTGCCAGCGTGGTGCTGGACGACAAGAACACCGTGAACGATGGGTCCCGTGCCATCTGCCTGGCGCGCCACTCGCTGGAGTGCCTGCAGCAGCTGGGTCTGGACGGTCGCTTCATGGCGAAGGCGCTGCCGTGGACGCATGGCACCTCGTATTTCCGGGATCACCCGGTGTACCGCCTGGAGATGCCGCACAGCGAGCACGAGCGCTTCCACCCGATGGTCAACCTGCAGCAGCAGTACATCGAGCAGTACCTCATCGACGCCGCGGCCGCGCAGCCGTGCATCGACTTGCGCTGGCAATCGCGCCTGACCGGCATGCGCCAGGATGCGCACGGGGCCTGGCTGAGCGTCGCCACGCCGGAGGGCGACTACCGGCTGCGGGCCCGCTACGTGCTCGCCGCCGACGGCGCCCGCAGCGTGGTGCGCAAGTCGCTCGGCCTGAAGCTGGAGGGCGATGCCTGGGAGGGCCGCTACGTCATCGCCGACATCCGCATGCACTCGGATTACCCCACCGAGCGGCGAGCCTTTTTCGATCCGTCCTCCAACCCCGGCCTGACCATCCTCGTGCACAAGCAGCCGGACGACATCTGGCGGGTGGACTACCAGCTCGAGCCCGAGGACGACGAGGCCGAGGCCCTGCGCGAGGACAACATCCGGGCCCGCGTCGGCGCCATCGTCGACATGCTCGGCGAGCCGGGGCCCTGGGAGCTGGAGTGGTGGAGCGTGTACACCGCCTACACCCTGGCGCTGGCTGATTACCGTTGCGGGCGCACGCTGTTCATCGGCGATGCGGCACATCTCGTGCCCATCTTCGGCGTCCGCGGGCTCAACTCGGGCCTGGCCGATGCCATGAACGCGGCATGGAAACTCGCGGCGGTCCTGCACGGGGATGCCCCCGACGCGCTGCTGGACAGCTACTCGCCGGAGCGGCGCGGCGCCACCCTGGAGGTGTTTCGCAATGCCGCCCGCAGCACCCGCTTCATGACGCCGCCCACGCGCGGGCATGCGCGGATGCGCGAGGCCGTGCTGTCGCTGTCCATCGACCATGCCTTCGCGCGGCCGCTCATCAACCCGCGCCAGTCGGAGCCCTGGACCTACGCGGGCAGCCCGCTGACCGCCTGCCCGGACGCCGACGCCGCGTTCAGCGCCGGGCCGGCGGCAGGGGCGGCACTGCCCAACCGGCGCCTGGCCGACGGCCGCTTCCTGCTGGATCACCTCGGTCGCGGCTTTACCGGGCTGTACTTCAGCGCCAGCGGCGAGGTGCCAGAGGCACTGGCAGAGGCGGCCGCAGGGCTGTCGGTCAATGGCGCGGCCCTGTGCCTGCTGGTGGTCAGCCCGCAGGGCGTTGCCAGCGCGGGCAAAGGGCTAGCCGATCCGGATGGCGACCTGCGCGCGGCATTCGCCGCGGGCGAGGGCAGCTTCTACCTGGTGCGCCCGGATCGGCACATCAGCGCGCGCTGGCGGCAACTGGACCTGCCGGCCCTGGCCCGGGCGTTCGACCAGGCCCTGGCCCGCGGCACCGCGGAGATGGTCGCGGCGGGGGCGATGGCATGAGCCCGGCCGACCTGGAGGCGGTGTACGAACTGCTGGCCGACGCCATCGACGCCGTGCCGGCGGACAAGGAAGCCCTGTTCCTCAGCAAGCTGGTGCTGGTGCTGGCCGATGCCTGCGGGGACGTGGAGACCGTGCGCGCGGCGGTGGCCGCGGCGCGCGCCAACCTCGACTGAGCCGGCGTGTCGGCCCGGTCGGGCTCGCCGGCGGCGCGTTCCCACTTCCATACCGCTGCGGGGTGAATCCGTGC
>CAYGQN010000113.1:0-10933 GCA_964351795.1 uncultured Gammaproteobacteria bacterium | reverse complement strand
GATGAGCTGCGGCGTGCCGGCCAGTGCGGCGATGAGGATGACGCTGCCGCCGATCACTAACGGGTTCTTCTACCAGGTGGAAGAGACCTGGATTTGCTACAGGAATTCCTCGACGTTGCTGCTGCGATCCTCGCGGGCGAAGGCGAGGCCGCGCATCAGGCCCTTGAGCTGCTTGCGCTTGAGGCCCTTGACCGGGGCCGGCAGCAGCTTGTTGTCGCGCGCGGTGTTGGCGGGCAGCTTGTTGAACGGGTGCTTGCCCGTCAGCAGCTCGTAGGCCACGCAGGCCAGTGCGTAGATGTCGTCGCGCGGATCCGGTTCCTCGCCCTCGAGCATCTCGGAGCTGGCATAGGCCGGCGTGAGCGCGCCGAGCTTGCCCGGGTCGAACAGCGTCTTCTCGGCGTCGCCCTGCTGCGGGTTCTTCACCGCGCGGGCAATGCCGAAATCGAGAATCTTCACCGCGCCATCGTTGAGCAGGAAGCAGTTGCCGGGCTTGAAGTCCGAATGCACCATCGAGCGCTCGTGCGCATACATCAGGCCCCGTCCGAGGCCGTCGATGAAGGGCCAGGCCTCCTCGAACGGCAGGCCGCCGCGGGACTTCACCGTCTTCTTGATGAACACGTTCAGCGGCGTGCCTTCCATCAGCTCCATGGTGATGTAGACGGTGCTGCCGGTACGGTCGAAGTCGTAGACCGTGGCGATATTCGGGTGGGCCAGCTTCTGCTGGCGGCTGGCCTCGCGCTGCAGCGCGATGAAGGCATCCGGGTGCTGCTTGAAGTCCTCGTTCAGTACCTTCAGCGCCACGTAGGGATTGCGGTCGCGGGCCTCCTCCTTGAGCAGGTCGATGGCCTTGTACACCGTGCCCATGCCGCCCACGCCCAGCACGTCCAGCAGCTTGAAGCGCTCCTTGAGCACGGCCCCGGGGCCGATCCGGATCGCCGCGGCATCGCCGCCGGCGGGCTTGCCGAACTCGGTGCCGGTGGCGCCGGTGCTGGTGGAACTCCAGCTGTCGGAGGTGGTGGAGCCGGGCTCGCTGAGGTCGAAGTCGACACTGCTGTTGGTCATCTCGCCGGTGGTGATGTCGATGGACGTGGCCGCGCGCGCCTCCTCGGCGATGGCATCGCGTTCCTCGTCGCTGAGCATCACGGTGCTGTCGCCGGCGTCCATCATCCGGGTGGAATCGGCGCCGCCGTACTGCGTGGCCTCGTCGCTGCCGCCGGCGGCGGGTTCGAGGCCGCCCAGCTGCTCGGCGCGCTTTTTCAGCGAGGCGTAGATCTGCGCAGTGATGATGTCCTCGCTGTAGGCCTCCCGCAGCTCGACGATCACCTGGCGCGCCAGTTTCGGCTTGCGTCGCAGCAGCTTTTCCATGTTCTGGACAACGGTGGCTTCCTTGAGCTCACCGGCTGCCAGTGCTTTCAGGGCGGTCTTGAAATCAGCCACTGCGTGCCTTCCTCATCGTCTGTGTCTGCGCCGTCAACCGGCTCATTTGCCTGCCGGGACCGTCTGGTCGGGGTCGGCGTCCGTGCCGCTGATGGCATCCTCGGTGATCTCGATGACCGCGACGGTGACGTTGTCGTTGGCGCCGCGCTCGAGGGTCAGCTCGATCAGCCTGGTAGCGGCCGCTTCCACCTCACCCTGACCCAGTATCTGCGCAATCTCCTCGTCGGCCACGTGCTTGTCGAGTCCGTCCGAGCAGAGCAGGTAGCGATCACCGGGCTCGAGCGCGGCGATTTCCATGTCGAGCAGGATCTCCTCGTTGGCGCCGACCGCGCGGGTAACCATGTTGGAGGCCGGGTGGCCGCGGGCTTCGTCGCGGGTCATCAGACCCTGCTCGATATAAAGTTCAACCTGCGAGTGGTCGGTGGACATCTGCTGCAGCCGGCTGCCGCGCAGCCGGTAGGCGCGACTGTCACCGGCCCAGATGAACACGCAATGGCGCTCGTGGGCAAGCATCACCACCACCGTGCTGCCGGTGGTCTGGTTGTTGTCACGCGACAGCTTCATGAGCTTGGCGTTCACGTCCACCAGGGCCGCCTCGACGATTTCCAGGAAATCACCGAGCGAGCGGCCTCGCTTCACGGCCGCCAGGGCATTGACGATCATCTGGCTGGCACTCCAGCACGCTCACGCCCGTCGGCCACGGCCCACAGGCCGATTCCGGCGCGGTCCAGGCAGGAGTCCTCGTTGAGCTTGCGCACGTTGCCCACGTGCGTGAGCGTGCTGGAGTGCCAGCCGAGGCCGCCGTTGCTCAAGGGGCCATCCTCAGCCATGTACCGGCGCCCGCGCTGCTGCGGGCGGATGATTGCGCGGTGTCGAGGTCGGCATCAGCATGTCCGGCGCGCTCGAGGGGCCCTGGTCAAAGGCTCAGGAATCGGACTGGAACCGCACGACTTCCTGCGGGTCTTCCTTGAACGAGCGCCCCAGGCTGATATGACCGGAGCCGACCAGGGGCATCTCCTCGCGGCGCAGGAAGGATTCCTCACCATTGCTCATGCGAACGTAGGTGCCATTGGTGCTCTGGTCGACGATGAAGAACTTGCCTCGCCGGTACTCGATGCGAACGTGCTGGCGCGAGGCGAGGCTTTCGTTGACCGTGACATCGGCGGACTTGCTGCGGCCGAGCACGGCCACGGTGCGGTCGTCGTCAATCTTCAGTTCACGCTCGTGGTAGCTGAGCAGCATTTTGGCCGTCACCTCGTGGCCCATGATGACGGCGGTGGACATGCGTGTGACGTCCTCCTGCTGCCAGATGACCTCGTAGATGTCGATGGTTTCCTTCTTGCCCTTGACCTGCGCCCTGTCGATGAAGCGGGTGCTGGCCTTGAGGATTGGCGGGAGCTGGTCGACCGTGAATTCCGTGGTGATGATCTGGCCCGCCTTGGACTGCGCGGCCATGCGGGCCGCCACGTTGACGGCGTCGCCGAACACGTCGCCGCCCTCGAGGATGGCGGGGCCGAAGTGCAGCCCGATCCGGATCCGCAGGGTGACCGGCCCGTTGGCGGTCATTTCGGTGGATTCCTCCTCCACCGCCTCATGCATCTCGCAGGCGGCGGTAACAGCGCTCTCGGCGTCCGGGAAGGTGCACATGACTTCGTCGCCGATGGTCTTGATGACGATGCCACCGTGCCGTTCGGTGACTTCCGACAGCAATTCCAGGCAGGAGGAGACCATGTGCCGGGCGGTGACGTCGCCCAGGGTTTCGAACAGCCTCGTGCTGCCGCTGATGTCAGCGAACACGATCGCGAGACTTTGGGTCTTGGGTGCCATGACCGTCCGTATTACCCCCGAAAGCGCCGATGCCCGGCGGCACAGATATTATGCGTTACACCGGCTTGGTCGCGGGAATTGAGGCGCTGGCTCAAGACATTCCCGGAACACGCCCGAGAATATCAGATTTTCGTGGGAAAACAGCAACACCCGGCGCCCCCGGAACGGGCGGCGGCGGATGGCGGTCGTGGATGCAATGGCCGCTCGCAGTTACACTCCGCGCGGTTTCAGGTGAACTCATCGCACGGGAATGGATTGCATCGAATGAACAGCAGACTGGTTCTGGCCCTGGTTGTCGTCGCCGCCGCTGTCGCGGCGGTCTTCATGGCGCAGGGAGGCTTCAAGATCACCCCGGCCGATTCGACCCCCGCGCCGGAACCGGCGGCCGCGGCCGCCACGGCGGCCAGCCCTGACGGTGGCTCGCCGCCGGATGTCGACGCCATCGCGCGGCTGCTTGGAGCCATGTCGCAGGCCCAGCGGGAAGCCGTACTGGCGGATCAGGCCACGTTCGAGCAACTCGTGGACGGCGAAGCCGCCTTCCGTGCCCTGTTGGCGGGTGCGCGCGATAACCGCATGACCGAGAACGAGAATATTCGCCTGTTGATGCAGCGCCAGGCGGACAAGGCGCTGGTGGATGCCTACCTCAGGCAGCTCGCTCGGGTGAACCTCGGCCCCGATTTCCCCACCGAGGAGCAGCTGCGCAAGTACTTCGAAGACAACCGGGCGGCGTTCGGCACCCCCGAGCGCGTCCACCTGTGGCAGATTTTCTGGCCGCTGGGGCCGGAGGTCGAGGACGCGGCGCGGGCCGCGATGCGAGCCGAGGCGGCGACCGTGCTCACCCGCCTCAGGCAGGAGGGCGGAGATTTCTCGGCCCTCGCCGCCGAGTACTCCCGGCATTCGCCAAGCCGCAGCGCCGGCGGTTACATGGGGCTGCTCAACACCGCCGATCTGCTGCCGGGTGTACGGGACGCGGTGATGGCTCTGGAGGAGGGCGAAGTCAGCGACGTGGTCAGCACCGACAGCGGCCTGCACATCATCCGCCGCGGCGCCGTGGTGCCGGCCCGGGAAAACGACTTCGAGGACATCCGTGCCCAGGTCCGGACGCGGCTCATCCAGGACGCCGATGCCCAGTTCCGGCGCGCCGTGCAGACACGTGCGCTGGAGGAATACGAGTATGCCGTGGACTCGCAGCGCAAGGCGCAGTGGCGCGAAGCGCTGAAGCAACGATTCGCCGGTTCGCCGGCCACCGAGTGAGCAGGTTTTGCGGCAGTGCAGCAATGGGTGTCGACGGCGGGCCCTTCGGTAACCCCTGCCAACCGGGGTAATTGATTGCCGTTCACGCACTTACGCTGATATACTCGGCCCGGTGTCGAGTGCGTGCCCTGCACTTGCGCCGAGTGGTTCAGCACTGAAGGCAGCTGCCGGAATGGCAGTATCCGCAGCCCGCAACCCGTCGCCAGAAACGGGTGTTGGTCCGGTTAATGCCCAGGTTGGTTTTCACGGGGCGATTGAACGGGGAGTCAAGGACAATTCGCGCGCAGGCACTCATCCTGTTGGCCGGTCTGGTCGCAGCGGACGCAAACGCCGGGCTCACGACCGTGCCCGATGCCGTCCGACCCGGCGCCATTCGTCCCGGCGAGGATCCCGTCGCGCGGCCCACCCCCCCTGCAGCTGCCACCTTTGAAGTCCCGCCGGTCATCAATCGCCCCCTGGATGTGGATGAGGGCGACCGCATCGAGGTGACCGGCTTCGCGCTCAAGGGTTTCACGGAACGCCCGGAGCTTGGCATCAATCGCGCGGACGTGGAGGCCCTGCTCGAGGAGCGCCGCGTGGCAAGGCCGGACGGCTTCACCGTCGGCCATCTGCAGGAAGTCGCCGTCGCGGTCACCCGCTACTACCGCGAGAAAGGCCTCATCCTGGCCCAGGCCTTCGTGCCGGTGCAGACAGTCGACGACGGCCAGGTTGAAATCGAGATCATGGAAGGCCGGCTCGGCCAGGTCCTGACCGAGGGCAACGAGTATTTCTCGTCGAAGCTGCTCACGTCGCCCTTCGAGCAACTGCTCGACGAGCCGGTCACCAAGGCTCGCATGGAGGAGATCCTCCTGCGCCTGAGCGACTACGACGGCCTGGCCATGTTCGGCGTGTTCCAGCCGGGCCAGAGCGTCGGCTCGGCCGACCTGCTGCTCCGGGTACAGGAAGAGCGCAAGTTCGAAGCCATCGCCCGCTACGACAACCACGGCCTGTTCGAGACGGGCCGGCGGCGGCTGCGCCTGGACGGCTTCATCAACAACGTCACCCGGGCCGGGGACACGCTCAGTCTGACAGCGCAGCACAGCGACCTGCCGGAGAACCTGTTCTTCTGGCGCGGGGCCTACGAGCGGCCGTTCCTGGGGCCGGAGAACTTCCTCGGCGCCAGTTATGACATCAACCAGTTCCGCGTGGGTGGGCAGTTCGCCGACCAGCGCATCACCAGTGATACCAAGAGCGCCAACCTCTGGTGGGACCGGTCCCTGATTCGCAGCCGGCAGATGAACCTGTCGACGCGGCTGAACCTCGCCCGCAAGCGCGCCCGTACCCGCATCCGCGGCCAGGAGCGCTCCATCGACAACCTCACCGTGTTGTCGCTTGAAACAACTTTTGACAATGTCGACGTGCGCTGGGCCGGCCTGAACGCCGCGCAGGTACAGATCAGCCGCGGCTTCAACGACTTCCTCGGCGCCATGGGCGATCGCTTCGAGGCCGACGAGGCCTCGGTGCAGCCAAGCCGCCTGGGCGGCAACGGCGAGTTCGCCGAGGGTGAATTCACCAAGGTCTGGCTGTC
Organism: uncultured Gammaproteobacteria bacterium; assembly: GCA_964351795.1. GTDB lineage: Bacteria > Pseudomonadota > Gammaproteobacteria > JADZEE01 > JADZEE01 > CAYGQN01. Next base: position 4,848 of record CAYGQN010000113.1, on the reverse strand, counting down.
GATGTCGCGCCTGCAGTCACTGGCGCCGATTTCCGAGAAGCTGCGTCACCACTCGCTGCTGGTGCGCATCGAGGCGCAGTGGTCCCCGGACCTGCTGGTGCCGCTGGAGCAGTACGCCATCGGCGGGCCGAACAACGTGCGCGCCTTCCAGCCCACCGAGGCGCTGTTCGACCGGGCCGCCTTCGGTAGCATCGAATGGATCATCAACGCACCGGGCATCGCCGACCTGCCGTCGCAATTCGGCAATCGCACCTGGGGTGAGCTCATCCAGGTGTCGCTGTTCTATGACTACGCCGTCGGCCTGAACAACAGCCCCATCGAAAACGTCGAGAAGCACTCGGAAATCTTCGATGGTGCAGGCTTCAGCATCTCTTTCACCAACCCCAACACGTTCTCGACCAAGTTCTCGTTCGGCTTCCCGCTTGGAGACCCGCGCCCCCAGAACGGGCGTGACCCGCAATACTGGATAGATTTCAATTACTTCTATTGAGCGGGTGGGTGTGATGTCGGTCACGGAACGGCCCGGGTACGGTACTTACTATCGCAGCAGGATTGCGGCAATGTGCCCAGCCATCCTGCACCCGCGCGGGCGGGGTGGCGCTGCCACCCGGGGCGCGGTGGAGGCAGAGCCAATATGAGCAAGCGCAGCAGGGCAGGCCGGACACGTCCGGCCCCGATCGCCACTTCACCGGCCGCACGGCCGACCCGCATGGCCGCTGCCATCCGCCGGGCCTGTCTGCCGGCGCTGGTGCTGGGTCTGCAGGCGGGCGGCGCGCTCGCCGGGCCCGAGGGTGGGCAGGTGGTTGCCGGCCAGGGCGCGATCAGCCGCCCCAACGCGAACACCACTGTCATCAACCAGGCCTCGCAGCGCCTGGCCATCGACTGGCGCAGCTTCAACGTCGGCCGTAACGAGCAGGTCCAGTTCAACCAGCCGGGCCGCACCGCCGCGGCGCTGAACAACATCTTCGACCAGAATCCCAGCCAGATCTTCGGGCAGATCCGTGCCAACGGCCGTGTCTTCCTGCTCAACCCCAACGGCATCGTGTTCAGCCCCACGGCGCGGGTCAACGTCAGTTCCCTGGTGGCCGCGGCAGCCCGGGCCGACGTCAACGACTTCATGAGCGGCAACTTCCGCCTGGAGACGCAGGCCGATACCGACGGCTTCGTCATCAACCAGGGCGTCATCGAGGCCGCCACGGGCGGCGATGTGGCGCTGGCCGGCAAATCGGTGAGCAACCAGGGTGTCATCCTTGCCAGCGCCGGGCGCGTGACCCTGGCGGCCGGCTCGAAAATGACGGTGGATTTCGATGGTGACGGGCTGATGCGCTTCGCCGTCGACGAGGCGATCCTGGAGAACGCCCGGGCCCTCGACGCCGCGGTCGCGAACAGTGGCGACATCATCGCCGACGGCGGTGAGGTCCTGATGACCGCCCGCACGGCGGCCGGTGTTTTCGACAATGCCGTCAACAACAGCGGCACCGTCCGCGCGGCCCGCATCCAGCGCCAGGGCGGCGTGATCCGTCTGGCCGGCGTGGGTCCGGGCGCATCCGTGCTCAACACCGGCACCCTCAACGCCGACGGCGTGGACGGGGATGGCGGCACGGTCTCCGTCGAGGCCGGTGGCGACACCATCCTGGCGGGCCAGGCGCGTGTCAGCGCCCGCGGTGAAGGTGGCCAGGGTGGCAGCGTGCAGTTGCTCGGCGATCGCGTCGGCCTGGTGGACGCTGCCAGCGGCGACGTCTCCGGCAGCAACGGTGGCGGGCAGGTTCTCACCGGCGGCGACTACCGCGGCGACAACCCGGCCGTGCGCAACGCCAGCCAGACGCACCTCGGAGACGGCGTGGTGCTCTCCGCCGATGCCCTGGTCAGCGGTGACGGTGGTCGCGTCATCGTCTGGTCGGACGAGTACACGCGTATGCTCGGCAGCGTCTCGGCCCGCGGTGCGGGCACTGGCGACGGCGGCTTCGTGGAGATCTCCGGTGCCCGAAATCTCGCGTTCACCGGCGCGGTGGACGTCACTGCCGCGGGAACCGGGGCCAGCGGTACGGTGCTGTTCGACCCGACCGACATCGTGGTCGGCGCCGACGGCACGGACACGGCCGACGGTGGCGACGTGCTGTTCGCCGACGTTGCCGGGGCGGAGCCCTGGAACGTCACGCCGGCGCAGCTCGATGCCATCGCCGGCAACGTCATCCTGCAGGCCACCAACAACATCGATTTCGACGACGCGGTCAACCTGACCACCGGCGGTGCCTCGCTGACGGCGCAGGCCGGCAACGACATCAACGTCAACGCCACCATCACCACGAACAACGGTGACATCAATCTCGTCGCCGACGACAACGACGGCACCGCCGACGGTACCGGTACGCTGAATATCGCCGCGCAGTTGAACTCCGGCGGCGGCGACATCAACCTGGTCGGCGCCGACTTCAACTTGACCGCCAACGTGGATGCGGGCAGCGGCGCCATCGCCGTCGCCACCTCGCAGGCCGGCAACGATCTCGACTTCGACGCCGCCGGCGAGTTCGAGCACGACGCCGAGACCAATCGGTTGCTGACCACCGGCACGCTGACCTTCGTCAGCGTCGACATCGCCGTGGCCGCGCCCTCAGTGGTCAACCTGGCCGTGACGCAGGACAACGTCGTGTTCGGCCGCGCCACCGACCTGTCGGCGCTTTCGCCCGCGTCCATCGCATTCGTGGCCAATGCCGGCATCGCGCTCAACGCCAACGTGACAACCAACGCGGCCACCACGCTGAACACCGATGCCGATACCGATGGCGGTACGCTCACGGTCGGCAACACCTTCGCGCTGACCAGCTCCGACAACGCCATTGTCCTGTTCGCCGACGCCTGGTCGCTCGGCGTATCGGAAACGGCGCTCGATGCCGGTACCGGCGGCATCACGGTGAACGATTCCTCCGGCGGCGATATCGGCCTCGGTGCGGCAACGGTGGGTTTCGACCTGACCACCAGCGAGGTCGGCAGCGGCCTGGTGACCACCGGCGGTATCGTGTTCAATACGGCCGGCAACATCGAGGCGGATGATTTCACCAGCACCAGCAAGGGGCTCATTACCCTGGATGCTGCCGGCAATATCGATTTCACCAACAACGACTCGCTGTTTCATTCCCTGCTCGCCGAGGCCGACGGCAGCATCAGCGCCGTTTTGGCCGCCGTCAATGCGCAGACCGGGACCGTGACGCTGACTGCGGATGCGGACGGTAACAACACCGGCGACGTCAGCGTCGAGAACGTCTCCGCCACGAATGTGGACATCACGCTCAGCGGCGAGAACGTGACGACGAGTCTCGTCAGTGCCAACGGCGGCAACGTGATCGTCACCGCGGTGGTGGATGCCACGACGTTGGGCGGCGGCGCCGACACGGGTGACTTCGAAGTGACCGCGGGACGGGACGTCAGTCTCGGCAGTGTCCAGACCGACGGTGGCGACGTGACGATCACTGCCGGCAGGGACCTCATTGCGGGCAGTGGCATCGAGACCCAGTTCGACTCGGAAATCGCGCCGGGCAACATCACGCTCACGGCCGATTCCGACAACGACAACGATGGCGATGTCGGTACGGTCGGCGGGTCGCTGAATGCGCGCGCCTTCGGCGATACCGCCGATGACGGTGGCCTGGCCGGCGGCACGATCACGGTCAGCGGCGAGAACGTGTTTCTCGGGCAGGTCGACACGCGCGGCGGCGATGCGCAGACCCCGGGCAGCAACCCCGGCGGCGCCGGTGGCACGATCACCATCACCTCGGTATCCGGTACCACGCTGAACGGCGACGTGTTCGGCACCGGTGGCGCGGGGAACCAGCCTGGCGGTTTCGCCGACGGCGGCAACATCACCTTCAACGGGGCGGTCGATCTCAACGCGGACGTGCTGGTCAGCACCGGCGATGGCGGCGGCGGCATCACCTTCAACGACGCGGTCACCGACACGGGCGCTCGCTCGCTCACTCTGACGGCGGGAACGGCCGCGATCAACCTGGCGGATGTCACGCTCGACGGCGGCGCCGGCAGCGGCCTGGTGTTCAACAACGGTAACGGCGTGATACTCAACGGCAGCATCACACAGGTCGACACGCTGGATTTTTCCAACCTGAATGACGGCAACAGCATCAGCCTCGGCGCCGACGTGGTCATCACGGTGACGGGCGCCGGCAATGACATCCTCACCACCGCCGAGAACATCAATTTCCCCCAGGCGCTGACTCTGGCGGCGCCCGGTGATATTACCCTGCAGAACGTCGGCAGCAGCGCCGCGCTGACCAGCCTGACCGTCAGCCCGGGTGCGACCAACGTCGCGGTTGGCAATATCAGCACGACCGGCATCATGACGCTGCAGGCATCCAATACCATCACGCTGAACGGCAGCAGCTATACCAGCAACGACGGCAACATCTCCCTGCTCGGCGCAGTGAACCTGGCCGGCAGCGGCGCGGTGACGATCGATGCCGATGCCAACGATGACGGTACCGATGGCAACATCAACATCAGCGGCGCCGTGACCGACGGCGGCACCGATTCCTCGCTGGTGCTGGATGCCGATACCGGCACGGTCGACCTCGCCAACGTGACGGTGAACGGCGGCCTCGACGTGACGGCCGTCACTATCAACCTGAACGGTACCGCCTACAACAGCAACGACGGCAACATCAGCCTCACCGGCGCCCTCCACCTGGCCGGTGGCGGTGCAGTGGTGCTGGACAGCGACGCCGACAACGACGGTGCGGATGGCAACATCACCGTCAGCGGGGACATCACTGATGGCGGTGCCGCGTCGGCCCTGACCTCCGACGCCGATGCCGGCAGCGTCAGCGTGAGTGATATCAC
>CAYGQN010000112.1:0-10954 GCA_964351795.1 uncultured Gammaproteobacteria bacterium | reverse complement strand
TCGACATCCTGTTCGCCGAGGGTCAGCGCCGTTACCTGGAATCCCTGAATGCCTATGCCCGCCAGTTCGTGCAGCCGGCGGCGCGGCCGGACGTGGATGCCATCTTCGGCATCCCGCCCTCGGTGGCCATCGAACAGCGCACCAGCCGCGGCGGCCGCAAGAGCACGGTGGCCACGCAGACCGAGCTCTACCACTTCCTGCGCCTGCTGTACGTCAAGCTCGGCACCCAGTTCTGCCCGGACTGCGAGCTGCCCATCGAGCCGCAGACCGTGGAGGCCATCACCGCCCGGCTGATGAAGGACCATCGTGGCCGCGAACTCGCCGTGTTCGCGCCGCTGGTGGTCGCCCGCAAGGGCTATTACACCGACCTCGCGCGCTGGGCTGCCGGCAAGGGCTTTGCACGGCTGCGCGTGGACGGCGAATTGCTGCCCACCGCCGACTGGCCGCGCCTGGACCGCTTTCGCGAGCATGACATCGACCTGCCGGTGGGGCAGTTGAAGCTCACCCCGACCGCCGAGCCGCAGTTGCGCGCGCTGCTGCAGCGGGCCCTCGGCCACGGTGCCGGCACAGTGCGGGTGGCGCCGGCGCGCGGCGCCGAGTCCCTGTTCTCCACCGAGCGTGCCTGCCCGGGTTGCGGCACGAGTTTCGAGGCGCTGGACCCGCGGCTGTTCTCCTTCAACTCCAAACGCGGCTGGTGCCCGGACTGCTATGGCACCGGCCTGCAGCTGCAGGGCTTTGACGAAGCCCAGACCGGCGAGGAGGGCTGGTGGCTGGACGAGGCCGACGCGGCGCGGCAGTGCCGGCGCTGTCATGGCGAGCGCCTCAACCCCACCGCGCTGGCGGTGCGCTTCCGTGAGCAGCCCATCCATGCGCTCACGAGGCTGTCCGTGGACGAGGCCAGGCGCTGGTTCACTCGGCTGAAGCTCTCGGCCCGGGAAACCGCCATCGCCCGGGATATCGTCGCCGAGATCGATACGCGGCTGAGCTTCCTGCACGAGGTGGGGCTGGGCTACCTGTCCCTGGATCGGGCCGCGCCCACGCTGTCCGGCGGCGAGGCGCAGCGGATCCGCCTGGCTGCGCAGCTCGGCTCCAACCTGCGCGGGGTGTGCTACATCCTCGACGAGCCCACCATCGGCCTGCACACGCGCGACAACCGCATGCTGCTGGACACCCTGCGCGGGCTGCAGCAGCGCGGCAACACGGTGGTGGTGGTCGAGCACGACGAGGACACCATCCGCAGCGCCGACAACCTGGTGGACCTTGGCCCCGGGGCCGGTGTGGAGGGCGGTCGGGTGGTGGCCAGCGGTTCACTGGCGAAGCTCATGCGGGCGCCGGAATCCGTCACCGGCCGGCACCTGCGCCAGCCCCTCAAGCATCCGCTGCCGGCCGTGGAGGCCCTGCGCGCGGCCCGTGGCCCCGCCCCCGGCGAGCTCGAACTGAACGGCGTACGGGCCAACAACATCAACGGCCTGGATGCGCGCATTCCGCTCGGCGCGCTGGTGTGTGTCACCGGCGTGTCGGGCAGTGGCAAGAGCACGCTGGTGCGCGATGTGCTGCACGAGAACCTGGCTCGCAGCATCGCCGCGCGCAAGGACAGGAAGCGGGCGCGCAAACCGAAGCCCTATGCATTGGACAGCATCGCCGGTGCACAGCACGTGGACCGCGTGCTGGAGGTCGACCAGACGCCCATCGGCAAGACGCCGCGCTCCTGCCCGGCCACCTATGTGGGCTTCTGGGATGCCATCCGCAAGTCCTTCGCCGCCACCGCCGAGGCGCGCATGCGCGGCTTCGGCCCGGCGCGCTTCTCCTTCAACGTCAAGGAGGGTCGCTGCGATGCCTGCGATGGCCAGGGCGTGCAGCGCATTGAAATGAACTTCCTGCCCGACGTGCGGGTGGGCTGCGACGTATGCGGCGGCGCCCGCTTCAATCGCGAGACACTGCAGGTCACCTGGAAGGGCGCCACCATCGCCGACGTGCTGAACATGAGCGTGGTGGAGGCGCTGGCCTTCTTCGATGCCCAGGCCGGGATCACCCATCCGCTGGCGCTGCTGCGTGACGTTGGCCTGGGCTATCTCACGCTTGGCCAGCCCAGCCCGACGCTGTCCGGCGGCGAGGCCCAGCGCATCAAGCTGGTGACGGAGCTGGCGCGCGCCAGGCCCGTTGCCGAGCGCCTGCGGCGCACGCCCCCGCACACGCTGTACCTGCTGGACGAGCCCAGTATCGGCCTGCACATGGCCGACGTGGAAAAGCTGGTGCTGGTGCTGCACCGCCTGGTGAACGCCGGCAACTCGGTGATCCTCATCGAGCACAACCTCGACCTGGTGGCCGCGGCGGATCATGTCATCGACCTCGGCCCCGAGGGCGGCAGCGGCGGCGGCAGGATCTGCGCGGCGGGCAGCCCGGCCGAGGTGGCGCGGGTCACCCGGCGCTCGCACACCGGTCGCGCGCTGGCGGAGTTCCTGGCGCGCCACGGCCGCTGAGCCGGGCCCGGCAGCGGTGCTATCATCGGCGCAGCCCGCCGTCGCGGGTGCTTCATCCGCCGCTGAAAGGCCTGCCATGTTCGAGAACTTCGCCGAGTTGCCCGCCGATCCCATCCTCGGGCTCATCACCGCCTTCACCGCCGACCCCAACCCGCACAAGATCGACCTCGGCGCGGGCGTATACAAGGACGAGCATGGCCTCACCCCGGTACCGGCGGCAGTGCGCGCGGCCGAGACTCGGCTGCTGGAGACCCAGACCACCAAGGCCTACATCGCCCCGCCCGGGGACCCGGCGTTCCTGAGCCTGCTGCAGGCGGAGGTCTTCGGCGCCGATGCCGCCGTGCTGCGCGAGGGGCGCGTGGGCTCGGTTCAGGCACCGGGCGGCTGCGGCGCGCTGCGCCTGGGCGCGGAGCTGCTGCAGCGGGCGCGGCCGGGGGCGACACTGTGGGTGAGTGCACCGACCTGGGCCAACCACGTGCCGCTGCTCGGCGAGGCCGGCCTGAACATCCGCGAGTACCCCTACTACGATCGGGCCGCGCACGCGGTGGATTTCGATGCCATGGCGGCGGCGCTGGCTGCGGCCGACGCGGGCGATGTGGTGCTGCTGCACGGCTGCTGCCACAACCCCTGCGGTGCCGACCTCGATATCGGCCAGTGGCAGGTGGTGGCCGACCTCGCCAACGCGCGCGGCTTCCTGCCCTTCGTGGACATCGCCTACCACGGTCTCGGCGACGGCCTTGCGGCCGATGCGGCCGGCCTGCGGCTGCTGGCCGCGGCGGTGCCGGAGATGCTGCTGGCCTACTCGTGCTCGAAGAACTTCGGCCTGTACCGCGATCGTGCCGGGATGATAAGCGTGCTGGCCCGCGATGCCCGCCAGGCCGGCATCGCCGTATCACAGATGAACGCCATCGCCCGCGGGATCTGGTCCATGCCACCGGCCCACGGTGCGGCGGTGGTGGCGACAATCCTCGCCATCGAATCCCTGCGCCGGGACTGGGTTGACGAGGTGGATGCCATGCGCGGGCGGCTCAATGCCATGCGCGAGTTGCTGGCCGCGCGGCTGCATGCGGCCGCACCGGGGCATGATTTCGGGTTCATCGCCCGCGAACGGGGCATGTTCTCCTTCCTCGGCGTGAGTCCGGAGCAGGTCCGTCGCCTGCGCGATGAACACTCGGTGTACCTGGTGGACTCCAGCCGCATCGCCGTCACCGGCGTCACGCCCGCCAACGTCGATCGCCTGGCCGCCGCGGTGGCCGCGGTACTGGACTGAGGCGCCTGCCGGTGCCGGCGGCCCGGCGCCGCGGCGGGCGCCGGGCCGGGCAGGATCAGGCCGCGGCGTCGTCCGGGCGCACGAAGGTGCAGCCGCCGCCGGTTTCGGGTTCGGCCGCCGGCTGCGCCTGGCTGCCCTCGGGAATGATGTTGTGTTTCGGGGTGGGGTAGGCGCGCTTGCTCTGCATGAGGTCGAGATCCACCAGCAGCTCGCCGAACTTGGCGGCGATGGCCCCGGGCTCAAGCACCGGCACGCCGAACTCCTCCTGCAGCATGTGGCGATGGCCGAACATGCTGGTGCAGGCGAGGATGATGCAGTCGGCGCCGTCCTCCTCGATGGCCTTCACGCTGGCGGCGCGGATCTTGTTGCGCACGGCGTTCTCGTCCTTCTTGTCGAAAAAGCCGAGATCCTCGTAGGTCACGCCGGACACGCGCACCGAGGCGAGCTTGTGATCGAGGCCGTAATCGCGCACCCGCTCGATGATGAACTTCGGCATGGAATCGTCGTTGACGATGACCGAGAACCTGCGGCCGAGCATGGAGGCCAGGTGCACCGAGGTTTCCAGCGGCGCCACCACGGGGATGTCCAGGGCTTCCTTCAGCGGCTTCAGCGCCGGGTCGAAGATGCAGTCCGGCTGCACGGCGTCGTAGCCCTCCGCCTGCGCCTTCACGCCTTCCATGTAGACCTGGTAGTCGGAGACGAGGTTCTCGCCGTAGTACTGCAGGTAGCTGGTGCCCTCGGCAATGGAGACGAAATGGATTTGCGTGTTATCGCGCAATCCGCCGTGGGCGCGGATGCCGTTCTCGCGCACCTCGCATTCCTGCCGCGGAACCACCACCGGCGTGACACCCTTGATTTTCACCTGCTTGCCCATGACCATCTCCTCCTCACTTCGAGCCTGATGAAACCTCACTATACACCCGGGAATTGCGGGCCAGGAACCCGTGCTGGCCGCGTCCGCCCGGGCTCCGGAGAGCCTTATGCAGGCAGCGCGATGCTGTGCCCTGGTCACCGGCGCTTCCGCCGGCATCGGTGAGGCCTACGCACGGGCGCTGGCTGGCCAGGGTTTCGACCTGGTGCTGGTCGCCCGTCGTGGCGAGCGCCTGGCGGCGCTGGCGGCAGCGCTGCGCCGGGCGCACGGTATCGAGGTTCTCTGCGTCGTCGAGGATCTCGGTGTCGCCGCCGCCGCGGAGCGCGTTCTGGCAGCGGTGAGCGAGGCCGGCCTGCGGGTGGACTACCTGGTCAACAATGCCGGCTTCGGCGTGCCCGGCAGCTACCATGACCAGCCCTGGGAAACGCATGCGCACACCCTGGAGGTCATGGTCACCGCCGTGGCGGCACTCACCCATGGCTGCCTGGCGGGCATGCGGGAACGTGGCTACGGGCGCATCGTCAACGTGGCCTCGGTGGCCGGCCTGCTGCCTGGCAGCCCCGGCCACACCCTGTACGAGGCGGTGAAGGCCTGGATGGTGTGCTTCTCCGAGTCGCTGGCCTTCGAGAATGCCGGCACCGGGGTGAATGTGTGCGCCCTGTGCCCGGGGTTCACCTGGTCGGAGTTCCACGATGTCACCGGTACCCGCGAGCAGGTCTCGCGCTTTCCCGGCTTCATGTGGTGGCAGGCCGAGGACGTGGTGGCCGAGGGCATCGAGGCGGTGGAGCAGGGGCGGCCGGTGCATGTGCCCGGGCGCGTCTACCGCGCCATCGTGTGGCTGTTCAGGATCCTGCCCCGGCCGCTGGCCCGGGCGCTGATCCGGCGCCAGTCGCGGCATTTCCGCAAGCAATGACAGGCGCCTGCCCGGCTGCGGCACCGCTTGCCGGGGGCGTCGGGGCTTGACCCTGCCGGCGCGATGACCGAGCTTAGGGCCTTCGGGCCGGCAGTGGCCGGGCACCACGAGGAGCAAGCAATGACCATGAGCAATCGACGCGGATTCCTGCGCGGCAGTGCCATGCTGGCCGGTGCGGCCGCCGCTGGCGGTGCCGCCGGGCTCGCCAACGCCGGCACGTCGGCACCGGCCGGTGGCTGGGAGGTGAAATCGCAGGCGGGCGAGGGCTGGACCCCGGTCCGGGTCATCAACACCCCGGCCATGCCCTGGGGTGAGCCGAACGAGCGCGGCTGGCGCTTCAAGTTCCTGTACAACAACGAGACCACGGGCGATCACCTGGTGCTCATCGACGTGCCCATCGGCGCGCCCGGGGGCAAGAACCACTACCACGATTTCCACGAATGGGCCTACTGGCTCAGCGGCGATTTCACCAACAACGAGTTCACCAGCCCGATGCAGCGCGAAGGCGTGATGCAGCAGTTCCGCGAGGGCGTGTTCCTGGACCGGCCGGCCTACAGCCTGCATGGCGGCGAGGAGGGCCGGCTGGACTCCCAGGTCGGTGGCACCTGCCTGATCATGGAGGAGGGCGGCACCACCTTCGGGGTCATCCCCGAAGAGGAGGGCTACAGCGACGACTGGAAGAAGGTGAAGCAGTGGTCGGTGCCGCGCATCATCGACACCCTGGCGGACATGCCCTGGGAGGATGCCGGTGCCGGCGAGGGGATCATGGTCAAGCGCCTGGTCAGCGACCAGGTACGCGGCTTCAAGGCCCGGCTGTGGCGCCTGGCGGCCGGCTTCGAGTACACCGACCAGAAGTTCGGCGCGCCGTGGTACTACGACCAGGCCTGGCAGTTCAACTACATGCTCAATGGCGAGATGAAGCTGCAGGCTTACGAGGCACCGGGCAAGCCGGCCGGGGTGATGACCGTGGGCAAGGACTGGTTCATCGAGCGGGCGCCGCGCAGCATCCTCGGCCTGCCGAAGGGCGAGGTCACCCGCTTCGGCGCAGTGTGGCTGCAGGTCACCTACGCCAAGGGGACCTCCATCCCGATGCAGCCCATCGAGAAGAAGAAGTACGCCTGATGGGCACGCGGCGTATCGCGGTGCTGGGTACCGGCTTCCGGCCGCAGGCGGGCCGGGAGCCGCCGGCACCCATCGCCGCCCGCGTGTCCGCCGGTTTCCGCGCCGAACTGCACGATCTGCGCCTGTCGGTGTTCCCGGCCAACCCCCTGGAGCGCGAGGACACGGCCCTCGGTTACATCGATGCCGCCCTGGCGGCGGCCGATGACGGCTGCGACGGCATCTACGTCAACACCGTGGGCGACTACGGTATCGAGACCATGCGGGCCATGCTCGACGTGCCCGTGGTCGGCGCCGGGGAGGCCACCATGCTGGCGGCCAGCCGCCTTGGCAGGCGCTTCGCCATCGTCACCGTGTGGCCGCCGATGCTCGATTTCATCTACGAGCGTGTGCTCGCCGACAACGGGCTCAGTGCCCGCTGCACCGGGATCCGCCATCTCAGCGGGGATTGCGACCTCGCCAGCCTGGCCAACGACAGCAATTTCGTCACTGAGCTGCGCGCCGCCGAAACGCGGCGCGTGGACGAGGCCATCGCCGCCTGTCGCGCGGCGGTGGAGGACGACGGTGCCGACGCGATCGTCATCGGCTGCACCTGCATGGGGCCGGTAGCCCCGCGCATCATCGAGGCGCTGGACTTTCCGGTGCTCGACGGCATGGTCACCGGCTACCTCGCCACCGAGTACGCCGTGGCCGCCGGGCTGCGCGCCAACCGCGCCGCCTTTGCCGACCATGCCATCGAACGCGCCGACCTCGAGCGACGTGTGGGCACCGCCCTCGCCGAGCGCGGCCTCGCCGCCTGAGTCCGGACGCCCGGGTCAGAACGCCCGGGTCGTGGCGGCGGGAGCCGGCGCGCCGGCAGACGGGCTGCGACCAATTGCCGCACGCGGGCCGCTCGCGCCCGCGTTAGACTGCGCGCCCCTGTTGCCAGAACAAGGCTCCGCGCCCAATCCGCCATGATCCTGTCGACCTGCTCCCGGCGCCTGCTCGCCGGCGCCATCGCCCTGCTGCTGACCCACACCGCCGTGGCCGGACATGAGGAAATCATCGTCTGGGGTGAACCGCTGTCGCCCTTCGGCAGCGACCCGGACCTGTCGCCGCTGGCCGAGACCAACACCGCGCTGCTGCTCAAGCGCGTGGCCGGCGCCAACGTCAACTTCAACGGCTCCCTGGCCGGCATCGCCCAGTACCGCGGCATGTTCGGCCCGCGCGTGAACATCAACCTGGACGGTATGAACGTCGGCAATGCCTGTTCCAACAACATGGATGCGCCGCTGCACTACCTGCCGCGACCGTTCGTGGAGCGGGTGGAGGTCATCCGCGGCATCGCCCCCGTGTCGAGCGGTCTGGATACCATCGGCGGCACGATTATCGCCGACAGCCGCAGCGCGGAGTTCACCGGCAGCGGCGAATTCGATGTCAGCGGCCGGCTGGCCGGCGGCGGCCAGAGCGTGGACGGCGGCTACTCCACCAGCGGCGAAGTGAGCATCGCCAACGATCGCCATCGGCTGCGCGCGGCGGCCAGCCATGAGCACGGCAACAACCGCGATTTCGGCGGCGGCACCATCCGCCCCACCCGCTACGAGCGCACCGCCTTCGACGCCGGCTACGCCATCAACCTCGGCGGGCAGGTGTTCAGCCTGGATTACCGGCGCAACGACACCGGCCGCTCCGGCACTCCCGCCCTGCCCATGGACGACATCTACTCCGACGCCAACATCCTGCGTGGCGGCTATGCCGGCAGCATCGGGGACTGGGACCTGCAGGCACGCCTGTACTGGAACGGCCTGGATCACCTGATGAGCAACTACCGCATGCGCACCGGCACGCCGGGGCGGCTGCGCGACAACCGCGCCGAGGCCGATACGCTCGGCTGGCACCTGCAGGCGGCGATGCCGCTCGGCGCCGGCGAGCTGCGCCTGGGCAGCGACGGCAATCTGCTCGATTACGACGCCGACATCTCCAGCCCGGAGAACGCGGCGTTCTTCGTTGAGCACTTCCGCAACGTCAAGCGCGACCGCTTCGGCCTGTTCGCCGAGTGGGCCGCCGCCGGGCTCGGCCCCTGGTCGCTGGAGGCCGGCTTGCGCTGGACACGGGTGGTCATGGACGCCGGCACCGTGGACGCCCTGCCGGCGCGGATGATGATGGCGCCGGCTATGCTGCGCGACGCCTTCAATGCCTCGGATCGATCGCAGACCGACGACAACATCGATGCCGCGCTGGTGCTTGCCTACCATTTCGAGCCGAACCTGGCGGTGGAGGCGGGCGTGGCGCGCAAGACGCGCTCGCCCGTGCACCAGGAGCGCTACCTGTGGCTGCCGCTGGAGACCACCGGCGGCCTGTCCGACGGCAACCTGTACATCGGCGACGTGAACCTCGACCCGGAAACCGCCTGGCAATTCGAACTCGGCCTGGAATGGACCAGCGAACGCCTGCGCCTGGCACCGCGGGCCTTCTACCATCACGTGGACGATTACATCCAGGGCGTGCCGGCCACCAATGCCGCGGCGATCATGGTGGCCACCATGAACGGCGATCCCACGCCCCTGCAGTACGCGAACGTGGATGCGCGGCTGTGGGGCGTGGACGTGGAATGGGCGCTGCCGATCAACGAGCGCTGGCAGCTGAGTGGCATCCTCAGCTGGGTGCGAGGAGAGCGGCGTGATATCGACGATGACCTGTTCCGCCTCGCGCCGCTGAACGCGCTGGTGGACCTGAGCTACCAGCGCTCGGCCTGGTCACTGACGCTGGAGGCCGAGCTGTACGCCAGCCAGGACCGGGTGTCGCTGACCAACGATGAACCCACCACCGATGGTTACGGGCTGTTCAATGTTTACGGCCGTTACGCCTTCGCCGGCACAGGGCTGTCGATTGCCGGCGGGGTGGAGAACCTGTTCGACCGCACCTATCGGCCGCACCTGAACGGCATCAACCGGGTGGCCGCCAGCGACGTGGCCGTGGGCAGCCGCATCCCCGGCGACGGCATCAACGCCTTCGTGCAGCTCGGCTGGCAGTTCTAGCGGCGCGCCGGCCGGGGCCTCAGTAGGCCTTCGGCGGCGACCAGGGCTGGCCGGCCAGTGGCGCCAGCGCCTCCGGCAGGGCCGGCGTGTAGGCCGGCTCGCGGGAAATGGCGACCTTGTGCTCGGTCCAGTTGTTCTCCAGCTTGTGGCCGAGGGTGCGGATCAGCGTGAGGTTGCCCATGCGTGAGCCGTAGGGGCCGTGGTCGATGTGCGGGGGACGCCAGAAATAGGCGCCGGCCTTCATCGTGCCCACGTTGCTGAGGAAATCCCCGGCGATGAGGAAGCTCTCCTCGATGCAGTCGTGGTGTTCCTGCGGGCCGGCCCAGCCCGGCGGATGCATGTGCGGCGGGCAGGACACCAGGAAGGTGCGATCCTGGCGCGCCTCGTCCATGCGCAGCGTCTTGCTGCGCAGGCCGACGCTGGCATAGGCCGGGTCGAAGCCGGCCTTCCAGGGCACCTGGTAGGCATCCAGTCCGAGGATGAGCTGGTCCGGATCGTAGCTGCCCTCACCGGCCGTGGCCGTGGGCCTGCGGTCGAGGAAGGTCAGCACCACGGCGCCCTGCGGGCTCTCGCGCCGGGTGCTGTAGCCGGGCGGAAGCCAGGCATACATCTCGTTGCCGTGGCGCTCGCCGTTGATCAGCAGCTCGCCCTCCAGCACGTACAGCTCCTCGGCCGCGTCAAGCCAGCAGGCAGCGGCCTGCTGCCAGCCGGCCGGGTAGCGGACGATGGCGCTGCAGGCCCCGGAATCCTCGTCCTCGCTGAGGATCTTCACTTCCACGCCGGCGCCGGGCCAGGCCCATTTGCCGGTGACCCAGGGCAGTTGCTGGGCCTGGATGAACTCGATGTGTGGTCTGCTCATGAGATTGACTTCCGTTGTCGCCCGGGGGATCAGTAGCGCGGTGGCCGCTGCCACTGGCGCTCGCGCAGCGGCGCCAGGGTTTCGGGCAGGAAGGGTTTGTACTCCGGCTCGCGCGAGATGCTGACCTCGTGCTCGGTCCAGTTGTTGACCAGGTCGTGGCCCAGCGTGCGGATGAGGGTGAGATTGCCCGAGCGGGTGCCGTAGGGGCCGTGGGCAATGCCCGGCGGACGCCAGAAGTAGGCCCCTTCGCACATCAGGCCGACGTTGCTGAGGAAGTCCCCGTCGATGAGAAACATCTCCTCGACGCAGTCGTGGCGCTCCTGCGGGCCCTTCCAGTCCTCCGGGTGCATGTGCGGGGGCACGTAGATGAGCATGGTGGTGTCCTTGGTGGCCGGATCGTGCCGGAACATCTTCCAGCGCAGTCC
>CAYGQN010000111.1:3793-10995 GCA_964351795.1 uncultured Gammaproteobacteria bacterium | reverse complement strand
CATGCGCGAGTACACCTATAACGGCATCGAGCAGTCCAACCGCAACCGCCTGCTGTGGCGCGACGAGACCGCCGATGGCATCAAGACCGGCTACACCGAGTCGGCCGGTTATTGCCTGGCTGCATCCGCCATCCGCGACGGCCGCCGGCTGGTCGCTGTCGTGGTCGGGGCGTCAAGCGCCCGCTCGCGGGTGGATGGTGCGGCAACGCTGCTGAATTTCGGCTTTCGTTTCTACGAAACCCAGAAGGTCTTCGATGCGGCGCAGACGGTCACCAGCATCCCGGTGTTCAAGGGCGAGAGCGAGACCCTGGCGGTCGGCCTGGACGAAACGCTGTTCGTTACCGTGCCACGCGGGCGCTACCCGGACATCGCCGCCAACATGAACCTGGAAACGCCCTTGCTCGCGCCGATCAGCCAGGGGCAGCAGGTGGGCACCCTGGAACTGTCCCTGGACGGCGAGCCCGTCGCCTCGCGGCCGCTGCGCAGCCTGCAGGCTGTCGAGGAGGCCGGCATCATCGGCCGCATGATCGACAGCGTGCGCCTGATGCTGGAGTAGGCGCGGCCGGCATGAGCCTGTGCTTCCTCAATGGAGACTACCAGCCACTGACCGAGGCGCGGGTCCCGGTGCTGGACCGCGGGTTCATCTTCGGCGACGGTGTGTACGAGGTGATCCCGGTTTACGATGGCGCGCCCTTCCGCCTGCACTCGCACCTGGCACGCCTGCGCCGCAGCCTTGCCGCAATCGGGATGCCCGGCGCGGCGCCGGCGTGCGGCTGGCAGGCGGTCATCAACCAACTCATCCAGGCCAACGGCGGCGGGGACCAGTCCGTGTACATCCAGGTCACCCGCGGCGTGGCGCCACGGAATCACCTGCCCGCACCGGGACTCCAGCCCACTGTGTTCGTCATGGCCCAGCCCCAGGACTATCCCGAGCCGGCGCCGATAACGGCGGTGCTGCTGGAGGATTTCCGCTGGCAGCGGGGCGACATCAAGGCCACCGCCCTGCTAGGCAGCGTGATGATGCGCATCGCGGCCCGTGATGCCGGTGCCGATGATGCCATTCTGCATCGCGACGGGCTGCTGACCGAGGCGGCCGCCAGCAACGTGTTCCTGGCCGTCGACGGCGTCGTGCATACCCCGCCGCTGTCGGCCAGCCTGCTGGCCGGGGTGACCCGCGATTTCATCCTGGAACTGCTCGCTGAACTCGATGTGCCGGTGCAGGTGGCCGCGGTGCCGCTGGGCCTGCTGGAGGCGGCCGAGGAGATCTGGACGTCCAGTTCCACGCGCGAGCTCATGCCCGTCGTGCGCCTGGACGAGCGGCCGGTGGGCACGGGAGAACCCGGGCCGCTGTGGCGGCGTGTGTACGCGCATTACCGTGAGCGGGTGCGCCGCGAGGCCCGGTCAGCGCCGGCCGGGGTGGCATCGTGAAACGCACGGCCGCCTTGCTGGCAGCGCTCGGCTTTGCCGTTGGCGTGTCGGCGGAAACACCGCGCTTCGGCGAGCCGCAATGGCTTGCCGAGGGTGTGCAATCGCTGCGGCTTGCCGATGTGCTTGGTGATCCCGGCCCGGAGATACTGCTCACCGACGCCGATGATGTCGTGCGCATCGGCCAGTACCAGGACTCCGGCTGGCGCTGGCAATCCTTGACCCTGCCCGGCAGCGGCGGCGGAGTGATGCCGGCCGACATCGACGGCGATGGCAAGGCCGAACTCGTGGCCACGGCGGCGCCGGAGAATGTGCTGGTCCGCGACAGCGAGGCGCGCTTCGTGCCCTCGACCCTGCCCCTGGCGGGCTCGTTGCGCCGGGACGGCCGGGTGCTGCTGGCCGATGACATCAACGATGACGGTATCACCGACCTGCTCATCGCCGACGACCGGCGCAGCCGCTGGTGGTCGCGGGCCGCCGCGGACCAGCCGCTGCGCCCGGTGGTCGAGCTGCCCGCGGCAACGGCCGCCTGGAGTGTCGACCTCGATGACGATGGCGGCCGCGACCTGGTGCTCGAGACCCCCGACGCCGGGGTGCTGGTGCTGCGGCGGCAGAAGCTCGGCTATGCCGGCGAGCCGGTCACCCTGGCCCTGGAGGGGCCACTGCGCGCCTTGCTCGACATGGACGGGGACGGCGACCAGGACCTGGTCAGCGGCGCGGGTGCGGCCGGCCTGCGCTGGTGGCGCAACGACGGCAATCTCGAATTCTCGCCGATGACCTGGCCCGCGGCCCTGCCGGCGGCAGGGGCCCTGGCCGCCGCGGATCTCGACAATGATGGCATCGTCGATCTCATCGACCTGCAGGCCGGGCGCTGGCTGCAAGGTCGTGATCCGCGCCTGGGGCCGGCCGGTGAGGCCGCGTCCCTGCCGCATGGCGGGATTGCCGCCATCGCCGACCTCGACGGCAACGGTTTCCCCGACCTGCTGACCCTGGAAGGGGGGCGGGTTGCGCTGCTGCTGCATGCGGGCAATCGCAATGGCTGGCTGGGTGTGCATCTGCAGTCAAAGCACTACGACAGCGGCCGTGATGCGCGCGTTGTCACTGTGCGACGCGATGGCGCGCGCGCCTATGCCCGCGTCGACGACGGCGCCGCCGTCATCGGCCTGAACGGGCTGCGCCAGATTGACATGCTCGCCGTGTACTGGCCATCGGGCGCCATTTCACGTATTGAAATCGATGCCACCTCGCGCTACCACCTGGTGCCCGAGCGTGATCCACCCGCCCCGGACCGTGCGCCGCGCAAGGCCGGTTCCGTCCATCGATTCTACCTTGATGGTGCTCGCGAGTGCCGCTGACCGGAGCCCGTCCATGACCGAAATCTTCAAGGAATTCAGCATCGAGGCCGCGCATCGCCTGCCGAACCTGCCGGCTGCGCACAAGTGTTCGCGGCTGCACGGGCATTCCTTCCGCATTGCCATTCACGTGGCCGGGGACGTTGACCCGCTGACCGGCTGGGTGATGGACTTCGCCGACATCTCGGCCGCGTTCGCGCCGCTGTTCCAGCAGCTCGACCACCACTACCTCAACGACGTGCCCGGCCTGGAGAATCCCACCAGCGAGGTGCTGGCCCGCTGGATCTGGGAACAACTCGCGCCGTCGCTGCCCGGCCTCTGCCGGGTGGTGGTACGCGAGACCTGCACCGCCGGCGCCGAGTATCGCGGGGCCTGAGCACTCCGGCGGGGATCAGCTCTTCAGGCCGGTGCCGCGCGCCATCAGGTGCAGCGTGAGTGCCGTCAGCACACCGATGAAGCCGGTCAGTACCACGAAGGCAGTGGCCACCGGAATATCGGATACACCGAGAAAGCCGTAGCGGAAGGCATTGACCATGTACAGGATGGGGTTGGCCAGCGAGGCCTTCTGCCAGAACGGGGGCAGCAGCGAAATCGTGTAGAACACCCCGCCGAGGTAGGTCAGCGGCGTCAGCACGAAGGTGGGGATAATCGAGATGTCGTCGAACTTCCTGGCAAAGATGGCGTTCAGCAGGCCGCCCAGGGAGAACAGCACCGCGGTGAAGATGACCACTGCTATGGTGATCACGGCGGAGTGGATACGCAGATCCGTGAACGCCAGTGCCACCAGCGTGACGACCAGGCCCACCAGCAGCCCGCGCAGCAGGCCGCCGGTGACATAGCCGGCGACGATGACGGCGTTCGGAATGGGGGCGATGATCAGCTCCTCGACCTGGCGCTGGAATTTCGAGCTGAAGAACGATGACACCACGTTCGAATACGAATTGGTGATGACCGACATCATGATGATGCCGGGGGCGATGTACTGCATGTAGCTGTAGCCGCCCATCTCGCCGATGCGCTTGCCGATGAGATTGCCGAAAATCACGAAGTACAGGCTCATGGTGATGGCCGGTGGCAGGATGGTCTGCATCCAGATGCGCAGGAAACGGGCCACCTCCTTGCGTACCAGGGTCCGGTAGGCAATCCAGTTGCGCTGCAGGCTCATGCCGGCGCTTCCACGGTGGCCGGGCCCGGCGCGGACTTGTCCTCGACCAGGCGCAGGAACAGCTCTTCCAGGCGATTGGCCTTGTTGCGCATGCTCAGCACCTTCAGCCCAAGCGCATCCAGTTGCCGGAAGACATCGTTCAGGCCGGCGGCCTTGTCCACGTCCACT
This sequence comes from uncultured Gammaproteobacteria bacterium, assembly GCA_964351795.1. GTDB lineage: Bacteria > Pseudomonadota > Gammaproteobacteria > JADZEE01 > JADZEE01 > CAYGQN01. Next base: position 6,885 of record CAYGQN010000111.1, on the reverse strand, counting down.
TCGATGCAGCGCTCGTCCACCTGGCGCACGGCGTAACCGGGCAGCACGGGCGCTGCGGTCACGGGGCCGGCGAGGTCCATCACGAAGGTTTCCTTGCCCAGGCGGGTCAGCAACTCACGCATGCGCGTGTTCTCGATGATACGACCGTCATCGATGATGGCGATATTGCGGCACAGGTTCTCCGCTTCCTCCAGGTAATGCGTGGTCAGGATGATGGTGGTGCCATCGGCGTTGAGTTCCTGCAGGAAGCCCCACATGGCGCGGCGGGTTTCGATATCCACGCCCGCGGTGGGTTCGTCGAGGATCAGCAGACGCGGTTCATGCAGCAGCGCGCGCGCGATCATCAGGCGCCGCTTCATGCCACCGGACAGCGTCCGCGACTGGTCCTTGCGGCGCTCCCACAGGCCCAGCCGCTCCAGGGTGTCCTGGGCGCGCTCACGGGCCTTACGGCGATCGATGCCGTAGTAGCCGGCCTGGTTGAGGCAGATCTCCTCGACCGGTTCGAACTGCGAGAAGTTGATTTCCTGCGGCACCAGGCCGATGGCCGACTTCACCGCGGCGAGCTCGGTGTCGAGATCGTGGCCGAATACCCGCACGCGGCCCGAGGTCTTGGTGACCAGCGAGCTGATGATGCCGATGGTGGTGGACTTGCCCGCCCCGTTGGGGCCGAGCAGGGCGAAGAAATCGCCGGCTTCCACGCTCAGGCTGATCCCGCGCAGGGCGGTGAGGCCGGTTGCGTAGACTTTGCCGAGGTCCTGGATGTCGAGGGCGTTCATGCGCATGGGTACGGGCGGTCGGGCGCCGATTGTACGTCATTCACGCCCACCCTGCGGGGCGGCCTGTGTCTCAGCGGCGGATGAACCAGCCCAGCAGGCGCCCGAACAGTCCGCGCCGAGGCGGCGCCTGCTGCTGTTCGCGTTCGGGCAACAGAAGCCGGACGGCCTCCACGGCACTGTGCTCGGCCTCCATCTGGATGGCTTCCAGCGACAGTTCGAATTCACGTTCGGCATCGTGCATCATCCGTCGCAGGATGAGCTTGTTGCTGGCCTTGCAGGCGCTGAACAACTGGCGGATCTCGGTGCGGATGTGGCGGGTGATCACATTGCGGTTGAGCATGCCGGAGTTCTGCTCGTACAGGTCGTAGATGCGGTGCTTGCCGTAATAGGAGTAGAAGGACACCGCGTCGATCAGCAGGTTGCGCGCCGCCAGCAGCAGCGTGCCGTCGATGTGCTCGGCCAGGTAGGCGTTGCCCACGCCGCTGAAGATGGTCTCCACGTGCCGGATGAGTTCGCCGGTTGGCAGGAACATCACTTCGCTGTCGACGATGAAGATGCCGCCGACCGAGCGCTGCACGCTGCGGATCTGCTGGCGGAAGGCGTGCAGGCGTTCCACTGCGTGTTCAACCTGGCCGATGAGGTGCGCGCCGAGGATGGCCGTCACCTTCTGCGCCCGTTCCCGTGCCTCGATGAGCACCTTGTGCAGCTCGAGCAGCTCGTCGCTGCTGAACTGCTGCGCACCGCTGGCCACCAGGTAACTGTTGGCGTGGGCCAGGCCGTCGTTGATCCGGTCGAGGTAGTTCTCCAGCGCGGCGCGTTCCACATCGGTGAGCGTCAGCCGGGCGTGGGCATCGTATCGCTCGGTGAGCATGCGCCCGGGCGAGTAGGCATCCAGCAGATCGCTCAAGGTGGCGTAGCTGCCGACCGCCTGGGCGAACAGGAAGCGGCTGCGCAGGTCCTCGTGCTCGGGCAGGAAACCCTCGCGCCGCACTGCCGGGACTGCCGTGGCCGCCGGCGGCAGGTCGGCCTCCAGCAGGTTCAGCGTGCGCGCGAACATCTCCACGGTGCGATCATTGAAGCCATCCACCTCGACCCGGTCACCCCGGGCGATGCCGGCCAGTTCGGCCAGGTCCAGTGTGCGCGTGGCCATGGCCGCGAAGGACTCCCCGGAGTCCTGCGGCTGGAAGGCATTGCCCGTGGCGGTGCCGGCGGCTGCCGTCATTGCTGATGCTGCTCCTGGTCGGGCCCGAATGGCGGACCGAGCCTAGACAGGCCGCCCCGGAAACCAAAGCCGGCCGCGGCGGGACTGTGGGGGCCTTCACAATTGCCCGCAGGCATTGAACGCGGGCTGCGGACGTGGTCACAATCCCCGCTGTGCTGATGTCATCGGCCTGCCGCCGACCATGCTTGAGGCCCCCGGAGGGCACTGATGCCACTTGAACTGCTCCTGATGCGCCACGCCAAGAGTGACTGGGATGACGCCGCCCTGACGGATTTCGATCGCCCGCTGTCGGCCCGCGGCGAGCGTGATGCACCGCGCATGGGCGCATGGCTGGCGCGGCAGTCGTTCGCACCGGAGCAGGTCATCGCTTCCCCGGCCCTGCGGGCCCGGCAAACGGCCCTCGCCGTCAGTGCGGCCCTCGGGCTGGACAACGCGGATATTGCCTGGGAGCCGGCCATCTACGGGGCCAGCGTCCAGGCCCTGCTGTACGCCATTGCCGGGCATGGCAACGGCCGGTCCCGCCTGTTGCTGGTGGGGCACAACCCCGGCCTGGAGGAACTGCTGCTGTACCTCACCGGCGGGCGCCTGCCCGACACGGGTGGCCACAAGCTCATGCCGACCGGCGCGATTGCACACCTGCAGTGTGATGCCGGAGCGGCCGAGCTGGCCGCGGGAGGAGCGCGTTGCCTGGCCGTCCAGCGGCCGCGCCAGCTGGCCTGAGCGCCCGCCTCAGGGCGTGGCGCTGTCGCGCAGGAGCTTCCAGGCGGCGTTGAGCTGTGGGTCCCGGCCGAGGCGTGTGGCCACGGGCAGCGCCGCAAGGCGCTTGTGCAGGCCCGCCTTCTGCTCGATGAAGAAATCCGGTACCAGGCCGTTGCGATACCAGGAGCGCCCGCGCGGATCGTACATGGCGCCGACGATGAACTTCACCCGGTAGTCGTTGTCCAGGCGGAAGGTCTCCTCCAGCGTCGCCTTGCCGAAGCTGGTGGTGCCCACCAGCCGCGCCAGGCCATGGGCCTGCATGGCGGCGGCGAAAATCTCGCTGGCGGAGGCACTTTCCCGGTCCAGCAGCACAATTACCTGTGCGCTCACCGGGT
>CAYGQN010000111.1:0-3783 GCA_964351795.1 uncultured Gammaproteobacteria bacterium | reverse complement strand
TTACCGGTGTCGGATTGTCGGAGACATAGTTGGCAACGCGCTCCGGGCTCTGCAGTGGCCGCAGCAGCAATCGTGGTTTGCCGATGAACAGCTCGGCGAGTTTCAGGCCTTCGACGAACAGCCCGCCGCTGTTGCCGCGCAGGTCGACGATGATGGCCGGCGGGTCGTTCCCGCCCGCCAGCCCTCGGACGATGTCGCCCACCCGTTCGGCCACCTCCCGGGTCAGGCGCGAGATGGTGATGAGCGCGATATCGCCGGGCAGGGTCTCGTGGCGCACGTTCTGCAGGGCGAAGCGCTGGCGGGTGAGCGAGACCTGCCGTACCTCGACATCGCGGACCACGGTGAGGGCGATCGTCGTACCGGCGGTGTCGCTCAGCAGGCGGTTGACGCTGGCCACGTCCAGGCCGCGCAGCGGCTGGCCGTCGATGCGCATGATGCGGTCCCGGGGCTGCAGTACACCCTCGGCCGGTGAGCCGGGGTACACCTCGCGCACGGTGAGTGAGCCATCGGCGGCATCGAAATGGCTGGCGATGCCAATCGAGACCTGCTCGCCACCGAGCGTGTCGAGAATGCTGCGGTAATCCTCCGGTGCCCAGATGGCGCCGAGCTGTGGGGTGTCCGGCGGCGATACATGCGCAAGCATGCCTTCGATGGCGGCGTAGTAAAGGGCGTCCTCGGTCAGGGTGCTGGTGTAGTAGCGCGACAGCAGCAGCTTGCGTACCTGCTCGAAGGTGTCGGCCGCCGCCGGAAAGGGGCGGTCCATGGTGACCGGGAACAGCGGCTGGTGTGCGGAGGTGGTGTCGGGTTCGGCAGCGGTGCCCGCCAGGCCCAGCGCCAGCAGCAGCGCCGCGGTAGCCCCGGGCAGGCAGGCGGACGCGCGCCGCGGCGCCGGTAAGGGGTTCAGCCGGGCCAACCGACCGAGGTGAAATACATGACGGGGAAAATGGCCGCGGCCGTGACGTACACGATCCAGTTGAGATTGCGGTCCTCCAGCCAGCCGGTGTAGTGCAGTACCACCACCACAATGGCGACGACGTAGAAAACCGCGAAGAGGATGTCATCAATGCCCATGTCAGGTCCCCGGATTACTGCCGTTGTGGCACCGTCTCGCAGCGGCCCGGCCGCGGCCGAGTGTCGTGCGTGTAAGGCGCTCATTGTAATCGTTTTTCCCGATCAGTCGACCGGACTGCCCGTTCAGCTCGCCGCCGGGATCTGCGATACTCCGGCGGCAGGACGGCTGCACCAGGCCATTATTGCCGGGCATGACTGACATGAGCGACCAGCAGGACACACTTCTTGAATTTCCCTGTCGATTCCCCATCAAGGCGATGGGGCTTAACGTCGATGCCTTCGATGAACTCGTGCTGGAGATCGTCACCCGTCACGCCGAGCTGCACGAGCAGGACCCGGTGCAGATGCGCGACAGCCGCGGTGGGCGCTACGTATCGGTGACCGTGGCCGTGCTGGCCACCAGCCGCGCGCAGCTCGACGCCATCTACCATGAGCTCAGTGCGCACGAGCGCGTTGTCATGGCCCTGTGACGCCGTTGCTGCGCCGGCTCGGCCGGCAGCCCTACGATGCAAGCTGGGCCAGGATGCAGGCATTCACCGACCAGCGCTCGGCATCGACCCCCGACGAGATCTGGCTGACCGAACATCCCCCCGTGTTCACCCAGGGCCTTGCAGGCCGCGCCGAACACCTGCTGGCCCCGGGTGACATCCCGGTGGTGCAGACCGACCGCGGCGGCCAGGTGACCTACCACGGCCCCGGCCAGGTGGTGGCCTATACCCTCATTGATCTGCGCCGCGCCGGTTTCGGTGTGCGCGAGCTGGTACGGCGGCTTGAGCAGGCGGTCATCGACTGCGTTGCCGAGGCGGGCGTGCAGGCCACGCGCCGGCCCGGCGCGCCCGGCGTGTACGTGGGTGACGCCAAGCTCGCCGCCCTCGGTCTGCGTGTTCGCCGCGGCTGCAGTTATCACGGCCTGGCGTTGAACGTGGCGATGGATCTCGGCCCGTACGCGCGCATCAACCCCTGCGGCTATGCCGGCCTGGCCGTGACCGACCTGGCCGGCCTCGGCGTCGCCGGTGACGTCGACACCTGGGGAGAGCGGCTGGCCGGGCGGCTGCTCGCCGCGTTCTCGACGCCGGCCGCGGCGGCCGGCTGAGGCGGCGTCATGTTGTACCGGCTGGTCAAGTCGCTGGTGCTGCCCCCGGGGCTGAACATCCTGCTGGTGCTGGTGGGTCTGGCGCTGCTGATGCGCTGGCGTCGCACCGGGGCCGGCTTCATCGCGCTCGGCGTGCTCAGCCTGTACCTGCTTTCCACCAGCGCCGGCACGCGCCTCGTCGCCGGTGAATGGGAAGCGGTGCCGCTGTTCGAGCAGCCCGGCGCCGCCGGGGCCATCGTGGTGCTCGGTGGCGGGCGCAACCGCGAGGCGCCGGAATACGGCGGCGGCGACGTGGTGTCCATGTACACGCTGGTGCGCCTGCGCTATGCGGCCCGGCTGCATCGGCGCACCGGTCTGCCCCTGCTGGTGAGCGGCGGGCGGGTCAGCGGTGACGAGCCCGAGGCCGAGGCCACGCTCATGGCCGAGGCCCTGACACAGGATTTCCGTGTGCCGGTGCGCTGGCGCGAGGACGGTTCGCGCGACACCTTCGCCAACGCCGCCGAAACCGCCCGCCTGCTGCGTGCCGAGGGTATCGACACCGTGGTGCTGGTAACCCACGCGGTGCACATGCGCCGCGCCCGCACGGCCTTCGAGGCCGAGGGTCTGGGCGTCATTCCGGCACCCACCTATTTCATGCTCACCCCGGGCGGGCCGCTGGGCGCCGAGGATTTCGTGCCCACGCTGAAGGCCCTCGCCGAGAGCCATTACGCCCTGCACGAGCGGGTCGGGGCGCTGTGGTACCGGCTGCGTCGCGGGTTCTGAAGCCCCGTCGCGGCCGCGCCATCCGGATATTCGGCACGGCGACTGCGCGTGCAGGGCTAGGCCGGGTGCCACGGCCGGTGCGCCGGCCCAGGCAGGCTCCGCCGGTGTTGCGTCCGCTGGCAGGCCCGGGGGCAGCGTATTGAGACCGTGCACCGCGCGGCTGAAGCCGCGCCTGCGCAATAGCGCGGGTCGCGGCACGGCCGGGCGAGGGCAGCGCAGGTCGGGCAGGCACGGGTCGGGGCGTTGAGGCTGTGCACCGCGCGGCTGAAGCCGCGCCTGCGCAATAGCACGGGTCGCGGCACGGCCGGGCGAGGGCAGCGCAGGTCGGAACAGGCGGACATCACGGCAGCACTGCACGGGCGTTTTGTCCCGGATCGGGTGTCGCCCGGTCGGGCCGCAGCGCTCGGGAGCGCCAGGGCTGGCAGGTGGCTACTCGCCGTCCTCCGCTGCCGTGACCACGCTGTGGAAACTGCCGTCCGCCAGCCGCGTGGCCAGCGTCGTGCCCGGGGCGAGGGCCTTCGTCGAGCGCAGGATGCGGCCGTCGGCCGGGTCGGTGACGATGGCGTAGCCGCGCCCGAGCGTGGCCTCCGGGCTGACCGCGACCAGCGCCCGCTGCAACTCGGCCAGTCGGCCGCGGCGGTGCTGCAGGGTTTCCAGGACCGCGCGCCGCAGGCGCCCCGCCAGGGCCGCATTGTGCTGGCCGAGCAGGGCGATCCGGTTGCGGGGGCTGTGGCGCAGCAGGCCCGCGAGCAGGCCCTGCAGCCGGGCGTTGCGCGCGCGCAGATGATCGTCCATGGCGCGCCGCAGGCCGAGTTCCAGGTAGTCCAGCCGCTGGCACAGCAGCAGCCGGCGCCGAC
>CAYGQN010000110.1:2154-11001 GCA_964351795.1 uncultured Gammaproteobacteria bacterium | reverse complement strand
TGGCCGCGCACGCGGTCGATGACTGAGGCACGAACGCCATGCCAACCGGGCTGGTCTGGGAAGAGATATTCATGTGGCACCAGGGCGGCGTCGGCGCAGGCCTGATGCCCTCGGGCATGCCGGTGCAACCGGGGCGCTACATGGAGAACCCGGAGACCAAGCGCCGCATCCGCAACCTGCTGGAGGTCAGCGGCCTGCTGGCACAACTGGTGCCCGTGCCCGCGCGGGCCGCCGGCGTCGAGGAACTGGCCCGGGCCCACCATCGCGATTACATCGAGCGCATCCGCTCGCTGAGCGCCGCCGGCGGCGGTGAGGCCGGCATGCAGACCTTCTTCGGCCGCGGCGACTACGAGATCGCCTGCCTGGCGGCCGGCGCCGCCATCGCCGCGGTGGACGCGGTGCTCGATGGCCGGGTGGACAACGCCTACGCCCTGGTGCGGCCCATCGGCCATCACGCCACGCCGGATTCCGGCATGGGCTACTGCATCTTCAACAACGCCGCGGTGGCTGGTCTGCACGCCCTTGAAGCGCGCGGCCTGGAGCGGATCGCCTTTGTCGACTGGGACGTGCATCACGGCAATGGCACCGAACGCATCTTCTGGGAGGACGGCCGGGCGCTGACCATCTCCATCCACCAGGAGAACTGGCTGCCGCCGGATTCCGGTCACATCAATGCCAACGGTGAGGGCGCCGGCGCCGGCTGCAACATCAACATCCCCCTGCCGCCGGGCAGTGGTTCCGGTGCCTACCAGGCGGCGCTGGAGCGCATCGTGGTGCCGGCCCTGCAACGCTTCCGCCCGCAGTGCCTGTTCATTGCCTGCGGCTACGATGCCGGCGTGCTCGATCCGCTCGGGTCGATGCTGGTTCACAGCGAGGGCTTTCGTGCCATGACGGGCACGCTGCTGGCGCTGGCAGGGCAGCTGTGCGGGGGGCGGCTGGTACTGACCCAGGAAGGCGGCTATTGCGAGGCGACCGGGCCATTCCATGCCCTGGCCGTGTTCGAGGCGCTGAGCGGGCATCGCACCGCCGTGCGCGACCCCTACCTCGACCTGGTGCTGGCCATGGGTGGCCAGGCACTGCAGCCGCACCAGGCAGCCCGTATCGCCGAGGTGGAACCGCTGCTGGCCCGGGTGCCGGCTTGAGCGCCTTCGTCCGGGTGCCGGCGGCCTTCCTGCGCAGCATCGCCACCGGCCCGCAGGCGAACGAGGCCGGCGGCGTGGAGAACACCCCGGTGCTGTACTTCCATCCCAACCCGGCCATCCGCGGCTGTTTCTGGTTGCGATTGCAGTGGATCCACGCGCTGGTCCGCCGCCACGTGCGCCGCCGCGGCAGCGTCTGCGATTTCGGCGGCGGCGGCGGTGTGCTCTTGCCGACCCTGGCCGGCATGTTCGAGCAGGTGGTGTGCGTGGATCGCAAGCTCGACGAGGCGCGCGCGGTGGTGGCGCACTACGGGCTCGACAACATCGAGCTGCGCGACGAGGACATTGCCCGCAGCCAGCGCGCGGCCGGCTACGACTGCATCATCGCCGCCGACGTGCTGGAGCATTTCCGTGAGCTCGATGTCCCCGTGGCCGTGCTCCGGCGCTGGTTGCGCCCGGGTGGCTACCTGATGACCTCCCTGCCCACCGAGAACTTCGTCTACGTGCTGTTGCGCAAGGTCTTCGGCGTGACCAAGCCGGTGGACCACTACCACACCGCGGCCGAGGTGGAGCGCTTCCTGGCCGCCAGCGGCTTCCGCCGCGTGGCCACCCGCTGGGTGCCGTTGCGCCTGCCGCTGTTCCCGCTGTTCCGCATCACGGCCTGGCAACTGCCGGGCGGCTGAGGCCGGGCCGGGTGTCCGCCGCGATACCGGCGCGCCTGGTGCCTGTCAGCGCCGGCGGCGTACCAGCGCGAGCGCCGCGCCCTGCAGCACGGTGGCCAGGGCAAGCGCCATCGGCAACAGCAGGATCACGTTGTAGCGCGGGATGTTCACCGAGACATTGGCATTGAAGGCCAGCAGCACCAGCGGCGGCAGGCTCAGCAGGACCAGCGTGAGGCGACGTTCGCGATTCCGGCCGAACAGGATCACCCCGGCCAGTGCCAGCGCGCCGAGCAGGCCGAACAGTTTCTCCACGAACAGGCCGCGCCAGGCCAGCAGCGCACTGACCCGCGCGTGCTGCCAGGGATCCTGCAGCACGTAGCGGCCCAGGGCCCAGCGCACCGGGCTGACCGGACCGCCCACAACGTTGTGCCCTGGCCGCACGCCGGTGGCCGCGGTTATCTCGTCGCGGATGCGTTCGCGTTCCACCCCGAGAAAGCCGGCCGGGTTGCCGAAGCCGAGGCGCGCGTAATCGGCGGCCGGGAACAGGCGCCCCGCCAGGGAATCGCCGAAGTCGGGCAGGAAGTAGATCCAGCCGGCGCGGAATTCGCGCCCCGTCATCGCATTGAACGACAGGCGCGAGGACAGCGCCTGGGCCCCGTAGCCGACGGTGATGGCCGGTTTGCCGAAGGCGAGCGCGTTGCGCGCCAGCCAGGGCATGCAGACAAGCCCCAGTGCCAGGGCGAACACCGCGGCGGCGCCGAGGCCGCGGCGCCAGCGCCGGCCATCACACAGCGTGGCCCGCGCGAGGCCGACCACGGGGATGAGCAGCAGGCCGGCATACCAGAGGTTCGGTCGGGTCAGCGCCGCCAGCCCGAACAGCAGGCCGGCGCCGAGCATCGCCGCCAGGGTGCCGCGGCGAAGGCCGATGGCCAGCATGGCCATACCCAGCATCAGCGGCAGCGGGTACAGCGTCTCGGTGAGCTGATGGTTGGCGTACTCGGCCGGGGCGCCGGTAGCGATGACCAGGGCGCAGGTCTGCAGGGCGGGGGTGCGCCGGCCGACCAGCCGGCCCAGCACGACGGCCAGCAGGCCGAGCATCATCGCGGCAAAGGCCAGCTGGAGCCGCCGCGCACCGATGAAATCGTAGCTGCACCCGGCCGGGCCGGCCTGGAGGTGGCAGCGCAGGCTGGCGCGCAGGCCCGGGTCCAGGTGCATCATCGTGGCCAGGGCCAGCGGGTACAGGGGCGCCACCCCGCCACCGGCCGGCGGCGGGGTATCGGCATCCGCGGCACGGCCGAACACGCCGTGGGCATGCACGCCCCAGGCATAGGCGATGTACACGTTCTCGTCGAAGCGTGGCGCGCGGTTGTCCAGCGCCGGCAGCCCGGCGGCCAGGGCAAGTGCCGCGATCAGCAGGAAATCGATGATGCCTGTCACGCGCATCGGGGGAGCCGGAGTCACCGCAAAGGGCGCGAGTATAGAGCCGGCCCGGCCACGATGCGCGGCATTGGCGTCATTGGCCTGGCCGGCCGGGCAACGGAGCGGTGAGCGCTGCCGGTGACGAATGGCGGTGCCGGGGAGCGGCCAACAGGCTCTAGAATGCCCGCTGGCGGTCCGTCCCGGGCGGCCGGTACGGCGGCGGTGCGGCAACGCCCGATGGCGCGCACCGCCGGCATCCACACACAAGCGGGAGAGCAGGCATGGCGCACACGACGGTCGATGGTTCGGCAATCTGGTACGAGGTGACGGGCGAGGGCCCGCCGCTGGTGCTCTCGGGTGGTTTCGGCCTGCTGGAGAACCAGTTCGACTTCGTGCGCGAGGAACTGGCGCGCGATTTCACCCTCATCGACTGGAACTACCGCGGCGTGGGGCGTTCGGACCGCGCCTGGCCGGGGCGCACCTACACGCTGGACCGCTGGGTGGATGACCTGGAGGGCGTGCTGGCCCACCTGGGCATCGCGCAGGCTTTCTTCTGGGGCACGTCCACCGGTTCGCAGATGACCATGCGCTATTGCGCGCGTTACCCGCAGCGGGTGAAGGCGATGATCACCTACCCGATGATCATGGGCGATGTGGGCTTCCGCGCCGCCTTCGCCGGCTTCCAGTACGTGGCCGAGACCTTCGGCTACGAGGCCCTGGCGGCGCTGACCTCCTGGATCGGCGTGGCGAAAGAGAACCTGTTCGAGGCCGAATGGGGCCGCATGGCGCGCTGGGAGGCCGACATGTTCCGCAAGAACTTCAGCATCGAGTCGCTGGCCGAGACCATGGCCATCCACGCCCACACCGACCTTCGCGCCGACATCGAGCGCATCAGGGTGCCGGTGCTGGTGCTGCTGGGGGCCACCGGCAACCTCGGGGCCGAACAACCGGGCGTGCAGGCGCTGCTGGAGGCCTTCCGCGAGCGCGTCCCGCAGGCCGCAACATCGGTGATCCCGGCCGGCGGCGGCACCTACTGCATGATCGAAAAACCGGCTGAAACCGCTGCTGCAGTGCGGGATTTCCTGTTGGCGCTGGATTGAGCAACTGTTGTAATTTAACAACTTAACAAAAGAAACCGCTAGTACTAGGGCAAAATCCGTGTATACAATTGCCTCATGACCGTGGGCGGTATGCGACAACTCGCCGTTGTGGGTGTTGTCCGTACAAGATCGCGCTGCCCCGGGTTGCGGCTCAGCATCCGTCGCCGCCAATGGAATAACGTCATTCAACACGAGGAAGATATCCGTGAACCACAAGCCCAGTGACAAGCTTCTGCTCGGGGCGGCCATCAGTGCCTGCCTGGCAATACCAGTGAATACCTATGCGCAGCTTGAAGAGGTGGTCGTGACCGCCCGCCAGCGTACGGAGTCTCTCGCAGACGTGCCGGCGGCCATTACCGCCTTCACCGAGAACGACATCGAACGTGCCGGTATCGAGCGCGCCGGGGACTTCCTCAACCTCACGCCCGGCGTGAACCTGACCAACACGGCCGAGGTCGGTGATACCCAGGTGTCCATCCGCGGCATCAACGGTGCCCGCGACGGTGAAACCAACTTCGCCTTCATCGTCGACGGCATCCTGTACACCAACCCCAGCGCCTTCAACCGTGAATTCGCGGACGTCAGCCAGATCGAAGTGCTGAAGGGGCCGCAGGGCGCCATCTACGGTCGCTCCGCCTCGGCCGGTGCCATCATCACCACCACGCGCAGCCCGTCAATGACCGAGTTCGAGGGCTTCGTGAAGGGCCAGGTCGGCCGCGATTCCACCTACTTCGGCCAGGTCGCCGCCAGCGGCCCGCTGATCGAGAACCAGCTCGCCGGCCGCATCAGCTTCGACTACCGCACCACCGACGGCACGCGTCACAACAACTTCCTTGCCAAGGACGTGGTGGATGACTTCGAGAACTACAACGTCAACGGTCGCCTGCTGTGGGAACCCACGGAGAACTTCAAGGCCGATGCCAAGTTCCGCTACGGCGAGGTGGACGCAGCCGCCATCGCCTTCAACGCGGCCCTGGCGCTGAACAACTTCGGTTTCAACGCCGCTGACGTGAACGATCATGACTTCGTGTTCTCGCCGAACGTGGACCCGAAGAACGAGCAGGAGATCAAGGAATTCTCGCTGAAGGTCGACTACGACATGGACTGGGCCACGGTCACTGCCTGGACCCTGTACAGCGACATCGACCAGTGGTTCATCGCCGATGGCACCTCGGGCGCGTTCGGCTTCTTCTTCAACGAGCCGGGCTGTCAGGCCTCCACCGCGGGCCTGGCCGGTTTCCCGGTGCAGCCGCCTTTCGGCATCGGACCAACGCCGGGCACCTCCTTCTTCCCGCCCTATGGCCCGACCACCTGTGACGGTGGCCAGTACCAGGAGCGGAACCAGGAGGACATCAGCTTCGAGATCCGCCTGACCTCGGCCAGTGATCAGCGCCTGCGCTGGATGGCCGGCTTCTACTTCCTGGACCTGGAGCGCGAGGTTGGCGTGGCCCAGACCACCGACATCGCCGCCCTGGGCGGCGCCCAGAGCATCCGCTCCTTCGATGATCCGCAGATCGAGGCGCTGTCGCACGACCAGTTCGATACCACCGTCTACTCGGTGTTCGGCGGCATCGACTACGACATCACCGACACCATCGCGTTCTCGTTCAACCTGCGTTGGGACCGGGAGGAACGTGAAGTCAGCAACCTCATCGACCCCACCCGCCGTTCGAACTTCATCGACTACACGAACGGTTCGCTCAACGCCCTGACCGGCAACCTGCTGCCCGATGACGGCATGGTCGGTTCACCGCTGAACCCGGCGTTCGTGAACTTCGACACCGGCGTCATCAGCACCGCGCCGCTGGCGGATCGCAAGGAAGTGTTCGAGGAAGTGCAGCCGAAGGTGTCGCTGACCTGGGATATGACCGATGACTGGACCTGGTTTGCCAGCTGGGGCGTCGGTTTCAAGTCCGGCGGCTTCAACAACCAGGGCTCGCAGGTGGTTATCAACCAGTTCGTAAACCCCAACCTGACGGGCATTACCGACGTCTACGACAAGGAAACCTCCTCGAACTTCGAAATCGGCTTCAAGTCCACCTGGCTGGATGGCCGCGCCAAGCTCGAGGCCACCATCTACCACACCGAAGTCGATGACATGCAGTTCTTCGAGTTCTTCGTCGGCCCGTTCGGCCTGCAACGCGTGGTGCAGAACGTCGACGAGGTCACCATCGTCGGTGGTGAAACGGCCTGGACCATCGCCATCTCCGACTGGCTGACCTGGGACGGCTCGGCCGCCATCGTGAACGGCAAGATCGACGAGAACTCGATTCGGCCGCAGACCGAAGGCAACGAGGTGCCGTTCGCGCCTGAGTGGACCTTCAACACCGGCCTGACGATGGTGAAGCCTGCCTTCGCCAACGTGGATTTCGTCGGTCGCCTTGATTACCGCTACACCGGCGAGACCTTCTTCCACGTTGTCCAGAGTGACGTCACGCCTGCGCTGCTGTTCGATCCGAGCGGTGGCCTTCAGGCCGACTTCACGACGTTCAAGCGCGATGGCTTCAGCACTGTCAACCTGCGCGTCGGCCTGGAAGCCCAGGACGGCAAGTGGGCCGTGACCGGTACGGTTCGCAACCTGCTGAACGAGCAGTTCCTGGAAGAGGTGATCACCGCGGTGGAATTCGGTGGCGCCTTTGTCCATCCGGGTGCCCAGCGCACCTGGGCCCTGGAGGCGGTCTACCGCTTCTGAGGCAGGCCTGACGCCTGCATCAGCAGGGAAGACCCCGGGTGCGCGAGCGCCCGGGGTTTTTTTTTGCCCGCCGATCGGCGAGTCTTGGCACTGGCAGTGAACCCCCTGCACCAGCGGATAGAGGAGGACTTGCACCCATGCCCACCATACAAGCCAACGGCGCCAATCTCTGGTACGACATCCAGGGCGAGGGCGAGACCATCGCCTGCATCGGCGGAATGGCACTGGTATCGAACCAGTTCGATTTCTGCACCCCGCACCTGGCGAAGAACGCCAGGGTCCTGAACTTCGACCTGCGCGGTGTCGGCAAGTCCCGGCCGATTCCGAAGCTGAACTACCGCGACTACGCCGAGCAGGCCGATGACCTGCTGGCCATCATGGACGATGCCGGCATCGAGAAGGTGCACCTGTGGGGCGCGGCCTGCAGCCACATCGCCGTGCGCTTCGCCGCGGCCTATCCCGAGCGCACCGCCAGCCTGGTGTTCTTTCCCTGGTACAGCCCCAAGCGCACTATCAACCACGTGTTCGACGCGGGCGTGCAGCTGTCCTATGCCTTCAACACCATGGAGCAGTGGGCGAAGATCATCGCCACGGCCTTCACCTCCGAGCAGTACCAGAAGCTGCTGATGGACTGGGAGGTACCGAAAATCGTCGAGAACCTCGACCCGGAGATGTTCCGCATCCACTGGGGCTCGATGAAGGAATGCAACCGCCGCGAGGACCTGCAGCAGATTCACTGCCCGACGCTGCTGCTGATGGGCGATTCCGGCGTCGCCGGCAACGAGGCCAACAAGCGCGAGCTGGAGTTCATCGGCGGCGCCATCCCCGGCGAGGTCGAGAACCGCTTCATCCACGGTTGCGGCGGTACCTATTACATGATCGAGCAGCCGGAGGAGACCGCCCGCGTGCTGACCGAGTGGGTGCGCAAGCACCCGGCCACCGGCAGCAGCGCTGCCGCCTGAGCCCGGCCGGGCGCCGCCGGCCCGCAATGCCGGGGTCCGGCGGCCGCCCCCCCCGGCGAGTGTTGCCGGCGATGGCCTGTCGTCGTCGCTGCCGCGGCGATACGCCCTGCCGGCGGACCCCTTATGCGCCGAGCAGGCGGGCCAGTTCGCCGGCGTCCTCGCAGAGCTCCAGGTTGTCCACGGCGTCGATGATCCGCTGCACCCGCTCCGGCGCGTACACCACGCCGGCAAGCTCCCGGAATTTCGCCTCGATCTCCGCGCGCCCGATGTCGGGCTTGTCTCGCGGGAACTCGGTGTCCACATGCAGGGCCCGGCCATCGTTCAGTGTCACATCGATGGCGAAGCACATGCGGCCCTCCTCGAACCAGGCGCGCTCGGCTTCCGGGTCGGGCTCGATGCCGACCCTGGCGATCATGTCCCGCACCTCGGCGCTCTCGATGCGCGCCTGCTCGTACATCGCCGGCAGCAGCGCATCGCCCAGCAGCGTGGTGGCAACGGTGTAGGGCAGCGAGAACATCGCGTCCACCGCCCCGGCGGGTGCGTAGTCGGCAATGCGCTCCGCGCCCAGCCCGCGGATGTGGACCCGGCTGACCTCCGCTGCCCGGAAACCCTCGGCAGCCATCAGGCGCTTCAGCGCCACGTGCGGGGCGTGGTTCCAGGCAATCGAGGGATGCACCTTGAACTCCGTCTCGAGCAGGTAGTGGGTCTCGCCGAGCCGCTCGACCATCGCCTGGTGATCGCAGCGATCCGAGCCGGCCATGATCCAGAAACCCTCGTCGCCATCGAGGATGCCGTAGCCGCCGCCGAGTCCGGCCTCGGCGGACAGCGCCGCGCAGCTGCCGCCGTGCGGCCTCCAGCCCCAGCCGCGCTTGG
>CAYGQN010000110.1:0-2144 GCA_964351795.1 uncultured Gammaproteobacteria bacterium | reverse complement strand
TGGCCTCGCGCATGGGCCGGGTTTCCTTCACCACGCCGAAGTACTTGTAGGCCGAGGGCACCGGTGCATAGGTGCCGGCGATGCCCATGGCCGAGTCCATCTGCTCGGCGTTCAGGCCCAGCAGCACACCGGCAGCGATGCAGGGCGCGAAGGGCGTGTACTGCTGGCCCCAGACCTTCGCCCCGCGCTCGGCGCTCGGCTGCATGGCCAGGCCGATGCGTGTGCCCACCTCGAAGCCGCGCTCAATGGCCAGGATGAGCTGCCGGCCGCTGGAGCGCCGCGCCTCGGCCACCGCCAGCGCGGCCGGAATGGTGACCGGCCCGGCGTGGATGCAGTAGCAGACCACGTCCTCGTAATCCAGGGCGAAGGCCAGCGAGGCATTGGCGTAGGCGGCCATCGGCACCGAGACGCGGGCCTCGCTGCCGTACAGCGTGGCTTCACTGATCCCGCCGCCGCCGCTGCGTGCCAGCTCGCCGTGGATGCGGCCGATGCGTGTCTGCGTACCGGCTATCGCGGCACCGAGAATATTGAGGATGGCGACCTTGCTGTGCGCCACGACTTCCGCTGGCAGGTCCTCGAAGCGTACGTCGGCCGCGCAGGCGGCCAGGGCTCGGGTGACGGACATGATGGTCAGGCTCCGGTTGGGGTTGCGCGGGTTGCCGCCGCCGGCGGGCGAGGAGCGGCACTGCCGTCATGGCGATTGCCGGTTCGATGCCGACGCGGGCGCGGGGCCGCGACTGGCACGGCGCCCCGCAGACGATACTGCACTTCGGCTTTGCGGATAAGCGCCCGCCGGCCCGGGAGCGCGCCGCGGGCCCGGCCCGGCGCGGTTCGGCGCCGCCCTTGCTCAGTCCAGCAGGCGCGCCACGGCGCCGCCCAGCACGGCGGCGCCGAGGGCGATATCGGCCTCGCTGGTATCCTCCACCACGTCGTGGCTGCGCCCGCCGATGCTGGGTACGAACAGCATCGCGGTGGGGACAAGCGGCGCGACCAGCATGGCGTCGTGACCGGCGCCACTCGGCATGTGCAGGGCCGTTACGCCCTGCGTCGAGGCGGCATCCTCGATGTACTGCATCAGGGTCGGGTCCATGGGCGCCGGCGGGGTGTCCATGGTGGGCGTGAGGGTGAACTGCGTGTTGCTGGCCGCCGCTGCCTCGGCGGCCGCCTCCGGGATGAATGCGCGGATGCGATCGAGAACCTCCGTGCTGCTGTCACGGTATTCCACCAGCAGCGTGGCCTCGCTGGCCACCACGTTGTAGGCGCCCGGGCTGATCCCGGCGTCGCCGAGGTTCCAGACGGTCTGCGGGCTGCATTCGTTGCGGCAGAAGGCGTTGAAGCGGCCGGCGAAGTCGTACAGCGCCGCGGCGGCATCGCGGCGCATGGCCATCGGCATGGTGCCGGCGTGGTCCGCCTGGCCCTGCCAGCGGATCGCCACGCGGCGTACGCCGACGATGCTGGTGACCACACCGATGCGCCGGCCCGCGCTCTCGAGCACCGGCCCCTGTTCGATGTGGGCCTCGAAGCAGGCCCGGTGGCGCCGCGGATCCAGGTACTCGACCGGCGTGTCGGCCAGCCCGGCGGCGGCGAGGGCTTCGCCCAGGGTTTCCCCGTCGGCCGCCTGGTACGCGCGCGCGGCTTCCATGTCGGTGCGCCGGGTGAACACGTTGCTGCCGAGCAGGCCGGCGAAGCGGCCTTCCTCGTCGTTGAAGGACACCACCTCGATGCCGGTACCGCCGCGCCGGCCCGCTGCCATCCAGGCGCGCGCCACCGCGAGCCCGTACAGCACGCCCATGGCGCCATCAAGCCAGCCGCCGTTCGGCACGGTGTCGGTGTGCGAGCCGATGAGGATGTGCTGCTCGCAACCGGGGGTGCGGCCGAAGACGCTGCCAACGCCGTCGATGTGGGCCTCAAGGCCGGCCTCGCGCAGCTGCGCGCACAGCCAGTGCCGGGCCTTGAGGTCGATGTCGGTCAGGAACATCGGCGCGAACGTGGCGATGAGGCTGACCGGGATCGAGACCAACGAAACCGAGCCCGCCGATGATGGCGGGAACGCCGACCAGGCCGAGACCGACTCGGGCAAGAATCCCCAGGTCGCTGACCGCCCCGGTGCCGACGTACGTCAGGACTGCGCAGGTGGCCAGGAA
>CAYGQN010000109.1:9369-11004 GCA_964351795.1 uncultured Gammaproteobacteria bacterium | reverse complement strand
TAGTCCGCACCATCGGCAGCGGTGACCCGGAAGGTGGGGTTGGACTGCCCGCCAGCGAACTTCTCCGCCTGCACCATGGTCCCGATTTCGGGGCAGGCGCCGGACAGGAAGCCATTGACAGCGGCGAGATCGAGGACATCGGTACTGGACATGGAAAACCCCGGTCGGCTGGGTGGGAAAGACCGGCAGTCTAACGGATGTGCCGCGCGTGCGTCCGGCCCGCGCCAGGGCCGGGCAGCGCGGCCACAACCGGTCTCGCAAAGCCCACCGGGCGACGGGCTGCGCAGCCAGCGTTGGTCGATTGCCGACGAGCGCAGCAGGCGCTGCGATCAAGGCGAGCGGACCCGGCTTTGGTGGTGCTCAGCTGTTGCGGCCGAGGCGTTTCGCGAGGCCCTTCAGCGTGGTGATGCGCTCCGGGCCCGAAGGGTGGGTGGACAGGAACGGCGTGCCCCTGCCCTTGGCGCTTTCGTAGATGGCCGTGTGCAGGCGCACCGCGCCATCGACTTCGAAGCCGGCCTCCACGGCCCAGATGGCGCCGAGGTAATCCGCCTGGCGCTCGTCGTCGCGGCTGTACTTCGTTTCGATGGCGGTGACAGCGAGATCCGACAACAGGTAGCTGCCCGGTACGCCCAGGGTGCCCAGCACGACGCCACCGAGCACACGGGCGATCCCCGTGCCGGCAGCACGCTTCTCGCCTTCGTCGGGATGATGCAGTTTCAGGTGGGCGATCTCGTGGCCGATCAGCGCGGCCATGGCATGCACGTCCATACCCACCATCTCCAGCATCGCCAGGTTGATGCCGATCACGTTGGTGTCGCCCTGCGCCTTGCCGGCGAAGGCATTGGGCTCCTTGCCATCCACCAGGATGAACTCCACCTGCATCTCGGCAACCTGCTCGATGGCGGTCTTGACGGCGTACAGCACCCGCATCTGCTGGGTGGAGACGCGGGCGATGATCTTCTTGCGCTTGTCATGCAGCGCGATGATGTCGGCGTTGGCCGCCGCCATGGCGCGGATATCCCACTGGTACTGGAAGGCACCTGCCAGGGCCGGGGCCAGGCACAGCAGCCCGGCGAGCAGCATTGCCGCCCCCCTGGCGCCGGCCCGGGCCGGTACTCCCTGTGATGCCCTCGTGAACATGGGCCAGACGCTAGCCCCGCCCGTGTTGATGGAACGTGAACGGCGTGGCGCGCTCATGGCCGGCGCCCTCAGAAGGTCTCCGGCGCCGCGGCCAGCACGGTGTCGTCCAGGCGCGCCAGCCAGTCGAGTTGCCGCACCGCACCCGGCAGCTCGTAGGCGAAGAAATACCTGCAGGCATTGCACTTGCCCTGCAGGAAATCGGCCGCCTCCCCCTGCGCGGCCGGCAGCCGCGTGGCCGCCAGCGACGCCATGCGCAGCCACATCCAGGCCACGACCACGTGCCCGACCGCGTCCAGGTACAGCGTGGCGTTGGCAAAAGCACGCTCGGTATTACCGGCAGCGGCCTCGGTCAGCAGCGCCGCGGTGGTGGCTTCGATGCGCTCGCAGGCCTCGTCCAGCGCGTCGGCAAACGTCGCCAGCGCCGGCTGCCCGGCAGCCGCGGCGGCGCACTCGCGCATCTCGCCCAGCAACAACGCCAGTGCCCGGCCGTCGGCC
>CAYGQN010000109.1:0-9359 GCA_964351795.1 uncultured Gammaproteobacteria bacterium | reverse complement strand
CTGTTCGAGCGTCGCCCCGGCCTGGGCTTCGATCAGCGCCCGACCCTCGGCCAGGCCGGCCTTGCGACCGAGAAGGTCGAGGCCGTGAATCCCGTGGGTGCCCTCGTGGATGGCGTTCAGGCGGTTGTCACGGTAGAAGCGCTCCAGCGGATAGTCGCGCGTGTAGCCATAACCGCCCAGGATCTGGATGGCATGGCGATTGCCTTCCAGGCAGAACTCCGACGGCCAGCTCTTGGCGATGGGCGTGAGAATCTCCAGCAGCAGTTCGCGGTCGGCACGCTCGCCCGGCTCCGCGGCCAGGTGCTGGCGATCCACCAGGTGGGCGCAGTACAGCACCAGCGCCAGTGCGCCCTCGGCGGCGGCCTTCTGTGCCAGCAGCAGGCGGCGGATGTCCGCATGCTCGATGATCGGCACCTGCGGCGCGGCCGGATCCTTGTTGCCCACGGGCCGGCCCTGCGGGCGATTGCGGGCGTAGTCCAGCGAGTGCAGGTAGGCCGTGTAGCCGAGCGCCGTCGCCCCCAGGCCCACCGCGATGCGCGCCTCGTTCATCAGCTGGAACATGCAGGCCAGCCCCCGGTGCGGCTCGCCCAGAAGGAAGCCCGTGCAGGGCGCGTGCTCGCCGAAGTTCAGCACCGTGTTCACCGTGCCGCGATAACCCATCTTGTGGTTCAGGCCCGCCAGCGTCACGCCGTTGCGCGCACCCGGTCGGCCATCCGCATCGGGCAGGAACTTCGGCACAATGAACAGCGAGATCCCCTTCACCCCCGGCGGCCCGCCGGGGATCTTCGCCAGCACCAGGTGCACGATGTTCTCGCTCATGTCGTGCTCGCCGCCTGAGATCCACATCTTGTTGCCGCTCAGGCGATAGCTGCCGTCCCCGGCCGGCTCGGCGCGGGTGCGGATGTCGGTCAGCGAGGAGCCGGCCTGCGGCTCGGACAGGCACATGGTGCCGAACCAGCGCCCGTCCAGCAGCGGCGGCAGGTACAGCGCCTGCTGCGCCGCGTCGCCGAAGGCGGCGATCATGTTGGCCACGCCAGTGGTCAGCAGCGGGTAGGCCCAGGTGGACACGTTGGCGGCGCAGAACACCGCCGCGCAGCCCTGCACCAGCGTCCAGGGCAGCTGCAGGCCGCCGAGTTCCTCGCTGAAGGGCGCCGCCACGAAACCGGCATCGGCATAGGCTCGCAGGGCCTCGGCGGTCTCGGGAATGATGTGTACGCGCTCGCCGTCGAAGTGCGGCTCCTGCACGTCGGCCTTCGCCGCGTGGTTGGCGAACTTCTCCTCGGCGATGGCATAGGCGGTGTCGATGACCCCGTCGAAGCTGGTGCGATCGTGGGCGCCGAACCGCGGGCTGTCGCACAGGCGCTCCAGCGCCAGCAGATCGTAGAGGATGAACTCCAGGTCGCGGCGGTTGATCAGCAGGGACATGGCGTGCGCCTCACCAGGCCGTGATGCCGCCGTCGACGGCGACACACTGACCATTGACGAACGAGGCCTCCTCCGAGCACAGCCACAGCGCCGTGGCCGCCACCTCGCCGGCCTCGCCGAAGCGCCGCATGGGGCTGGCGTGCGCCAGCTTCGCGGCCAGCTCCGGCGCACTGCCGAAAATGCCCTCCAGCATGCGCGTGCGCGTGTAGCTGGGGCACACGGCATTCACGCGGATCCCGCGCTTGCCGTACTCCACCGCCGCCGTGCGCGTAAGCCCCACCACCCCGTGCTTGGAGGCGGCATAAGGCCCCAGCGTGGGGGCGCCACCGATGCCGGCGATAGAGGCCATGTTGGTGATGGCGCCGCCTTCGTCCTGTTCCAGCAGCACGCGCAACTCGGCGCGCAGGCAATTGAACACCCCGGTCAGGTTGACGGTCAGCATGCGCTGCCAGGTGGCATCGTCGGCCTCGTGCAGCGGGCATTGATCATGCGCCACACCGGCATTGTTCACCGCGATGTCGAGGCGCCCGAAGGCCGATATGGCTGCGGCCACCAGCGCGTCGGCCTCGCCGGCATCGGCGACATCGGTGCGCAGGAAGCGGCAATCGGCGCCCTCGCCCGTCAGCGACGCGCACAGCGCCTCGCCGGCCGCCGCATCGATATCCGCCAGCACCAGCTTCGCACCCTCGGCCGCGAACGCGCGGCCCAGCTGCTCGCCGATGCCGTTGGCCGCACCGGTGACAATCACTACCCTGCCCTGGAAACGCATCCTGATTCCTGTATGTGTCGACAGCCCCGGAGTATGCCGGACTCGCCTGCCCCGACCAATCCAGGCGGCGCAATCGGTGCCGCGGGCATGCCGCGCAAGGGTCAGGGAAGCACTTGCTGGCCGTCAGCCGGTGGTTGCCACGGGCGGAGGGAGTGCCGGCCGCGCGGCGCGACAACCGCTGTGCCCGGTGAACCGGACGGCACTCGCTTCGCTGGTACACAACAGTTGCCCCGGCGCTGGCCGACGGGCTGTTCGAAGCCGCTCACTGCAGGCAGCACTTCTTGTACTTGCGGCCACTGCCGCAGGGGCAGGGATCGTTACGGCCCACGCGCGGGGTTTCGCGCCGTACCGTCCCCGGCGGATCTTGCTTGCGCAGCGACAGGCTCAGCGCGTGCAGCGCCCGCAGGTTGGGCGTGATCGCCGCCCGGGCCTGTTCGGCTTCAACCGCCGTGAACCGATCGTGGCCGGCCCAGTCGGTCACGCTGGTAAAGGCGAGGATGGGTGCGACCAGCGCGGCCGCCTCCGGGCCCAGCAGGCGGTTGTCGTCGCCGGCCAGGGCATAGCCGCGGGCGAAACCCTCGCACCATTCATCGACAATCAGCACCGTGCCCTTATCGGAGCGGTGCTCGTTGAACAGGGGCTCGAAGCGTTCGGGCTCGACCATGAGCATGCCGGCGATACCGTTCATATGGCGTACGAGCAGCGTGAACATCGCGCTTGCCTGCCGTTCGCTGTCCCAGGCGGGCGGGAATTCGCCCCAGACCGCCGGGAGCCACTGGCTCGGCATGATCATCCGCGGCGCGCAGACGATGGCGGCGAGGAAGCCGTCCAGCTCACTCAGGCCGAGGATGCCCTCGTCCTGGTCCGCGCTCACCACGAGATCCTCGTCGACACGCTCCAGCAGGAAGCGGTCGAGGCGATCCATCTCGGCCTCGTCGAGGGGTTGGGATAGATCGTCGTTCACTGCGGCTGCCTTGTTGTGTCGAGGTGCATCAGGATCCCCCTCAGCGGGTCGGCTCGCAACGGTGCCGCGGGCACAGGCCCCGAACGGCGCCGGGTTGGGTGTCAGTATCTGCGTCCTGCCGGACAGCCCCGGGGCCAGAATAAAAAAAGGCGGCCCCGAAGGACCGCCCCTGTACTCGTGCCCGGCAGGGCCGGGTGGCCGACAGCCTCGACTCAGGTGCGCTGACGGCGACGCATCGCTACCCCGAAACCGGCCAGGCCCAGGCCAAGCAGCGCCATGCTGCCGGGCTCGGGCACACCGATGGGCGTGGTGTTGGTCGCCAGGAAGGCAAAGGCGTTCAGCGTGAAGATGCCGTTGTCGTCCAGCGGCGAGAAGTTCGCCTGCGAGGTGAACATATCGATGTCCGCGACCACGATGAGGTTGCCGGCACCGGGCGCGTACTGCCCGCGGCCCCAGACGGCAGCGATGACGTTGTTCTGGACGTTGCGGGCCACGACCGTGCCGTTGTTGGCTGCCACGTCGGCATCGCTCAGGAAACCTTCCTCACCACCGCCCTGGAGGACATTGGTGGCGGTCCCGAACGGGCCATCGAACAGCGGCGCCGTGCCGTTGACGGGCGTTACCGGGTTGTTCTGGCCGATGGTCGGAATACCCAGGGCCTCGCCCACCGCATCGCGACCGACGCTGTCCTGCAGCACCCACAGGTCACCGCCGTTCAGGAAGAAGGTGGTGATCGCGGCGACGTAGGGCGCCGCCTCGCTGTTGAGCCACCAGGGCACGATGAAGCCATCCACGCCGGCAAGCGTGACGGCATCGGGCACGATGTCGACCGTGGTGATGGGCTCGCTGACAACGCCGGCCGGGCCGAAGTACGCCGGGTTCTCGAGCGCGGCCCGGAAAGGCGCCGTGGTGGTGCCACCCTGCCAGCGCCACACACCGGTGGAGGGCTGGATGGCGGACGTCGGCCCGCCGACGACGTAGGCAAAAGCGGCGGGCGTGATCATTACAACAAGCGCCGCGGTGACTAAGCCTCGAATGATGGATTTCATGATCGTTTTCCCCTCTTTGATGGACAATTCCCCTGTCTCTTCCGGCGCAGCCTGCACCTGCAACCACCAGCAAAGACAAACCAGAGGTTTGGCCTGCATGAATCAGGCCAGGCGTAGAAATCCCAACATTTCCAGTATGTTGAAATTTACCTGCAGTTCAGCAGCCACAGAAATGTAAGATTTTCTGACAAATTCGGGCAACCCCTGCCCCGCCACGACCTGTGCTAGCGTCCGGTAGGGGCAACGGCGCCGGGGACAGCCACGCTGCGTACCCCGGGGCACAGGCACCACCCACAGGGGGCCGCGGCAGCCCGAGGAGACACGCAGTGGATACACAGCCGGACACCACCGCCGTCGAGGTCGCCATCATCGGTGCGGGCTTCGGCGGCCTTGGCATGGCTATCCGCCTGGACCAGGCCGGGATCCGCGACTGGGTGATACTCGAGCAGGCCGGCGCCATCGGCGGTACCTGGCGTGACAACACCTACCCGGGCTGCGCCTGCGACGTCGCCTCGCACATGTACTCGTTCTCCTTTGCGCCGAACCCGGCATGGAGCCGGGTGTACGCCCCCGCGCACGAGATCCGCGCCTACCTGCAGCGCACCGTCGAGCAGTACGACCTGCACGGGCGCATCCGCCTGAACACAGCGGTAACGGCCCTGTGCTGGGATGCCGCCACGGCGCGCTGGCAGGTCCACACCGCCGATGGCCGCATCATCAGCGCCCATCACGTGGTCAGCGCCCACGGCCCGCTGAGCCGGCCGGCCGATCCCGACATCGCCGGCCTGGAGGACTTTGCCGGCACCTTGATGCACTCGGCGCGCTGGGACCACGGGGTGGACCTCGCCGGCAAGCGCGTGGCCGTGATCGGCACCGGCGCCAGCGCCATCCAGTTCATCCCGGCCATCGCACCCGCGGTGGCAAAGCTCAGCGTCTTCCAGCGCACCGCGCCCTGGGTGGTGCCGCGCTTCGACCGTGCCTATGGCAGCGCCGCGCGCTGGCTGTTCCGCAAGGCACCGGCCCTGGCGCGCCTGTACCGCTGGTGGACCTACTGGCGTTACGAGGCGAACGGCTTCGGCGTCATCGGCTACGACTTCGCCAGCCGTCTGCTCGAACGCCTCGGCAACTGGCACCGCGAGCGCCAGGTGCGCGACCCGGACCTGCGCGAACGCCTGCGGCCGGCCTTCCGCATCGGCTGCAAGCGCATCCTGGTGGCGGACGACTACTACCCGGTATTCAACCGCGACAACGTCGAACTGGTCACCGAGGCGATCGCCCGCGTGACGCAGGGCGCTGTCGCGGATACGACCGGGCGCGAACACCCGGCCGACGTCATCATCCTCGGCACCGGCTTCCGCGTCACCGAAGCGCTCGCGCCCTTCCCGGTACACGGCCGCGACGGTCGCGAGCTGTCCGCCGATTTCCGCGCCGACGCCGCCCATTACCTCGGCGTCCACGTGCACGGCTTCCCGAATTTCCACCTGCTGCTGGGGCCGAACACGGCGCTCGGTCACAACTCGGTGGTCTTCATGATCGAGGCGCAGGTGGACTACATCCTGCAGGCCATCCGCAGCGCCGGCCGGCGCGAAACGGTGGCCCTGGATGTCCAACCGCAGGTGCAGGCTCAATACACGCAGCAGGTCCGGCAACGGCTGGCCGGCACCTCCTGGCTGTCCGGCTGCCGCAGCTGGTACCTGGATGCACAGGGCCGCAACACCACCCTGTGGCCCGGGTTTTCCTTCAGCTACTGGTATCGCACGCGGCAGTTCCAGCCACACGAGTACGAGGTGCTTCGCGCGCAGGCCGATACGGTGGCGCAGACACCGTCATTGCCGGCGCCGGCCTGAGCGAGGCGCCTCGCGCCGGGCCACGCGGCTTGCCAGCGACCACGCCGCAGCCAGGTGCCGGCGGCGAACCCGTGCACGCGGATGAGAAACGGGCGACCGAAGTCGCCCCTGCGACGGCTGGCCAGCCCGCGCTCCTGAGCGGATCGCTTCGCTCCACCGGAAGTCGCCCTCACGGCGGCGGGCCCGCCCCTTGCGACCTCTTGAGAAGGCAGGCGCGAGGCCAGTCGCGCGAGCCACCGCGGCGCGACGCCGCGCCGCCGGCCAGCCAGGCTCAGCCCCAGCGCAGCTCCAGGCGCTCCAGCCCGCGACTGGTGAAACTGCGCCGGTAGGCGGGCGCCGCGTCCGGGTCGGCCAGCCGCAGGCCAGGCAGGCGGGCCAGCAGCGTGTTGAACAGGCAGATCATGTTCATTCGCGCCAGGTGATTGCCCAGGCAATGATGGATCCCACCGCCGAAGGCGAGGTGGCGGTTCGGCGTGCGGCGGATGTCGAAGCGGTCCGGGTCCGGGAAGCGGGCCGGATCCCGGTTCGCCGAGGCATAGCAAAAGCCGAGCGTCGCCCCCCGCTCGAACGGCTGCCCGCGGATCTGCAGCGGTGCCAGCACGTGGCGATGGAAATACGGCAGCGGCGGATCGAAACGGAACATCTCCTGCACGGCGCTCGCCGCCAGCGCCGGCGAACGCTTCAGGAGGGCGAGCTGGTCCGGGTGTTGCAGCAGGGCCAGCAGGCCGTTGCCCGCGGCATCGATGGTGGAGCCGTGGCCGGCCATGAGCACGGTCATGCAGGTGGACACCAGTTCATCATGCGACAGCGGCCGGCCGTCGTCGTCCTGCCAGGCCAGCATGGCACTCACCAGGTCCTCGCCCGGCCGCCGTCGGCGCTCGTCGATGAGGGTCTCCAGGTAGTCGGCGAAAGCGATGGTCGCCGATTCGGCCAGCGCGCGGTGCGCAGGGCTGCGTTCCGGTTCGAAGAACTGGACGATGTCCTCGGACCAGCGGCGCAACTGCGCGCCATCGGCCTCCGGCACGCCGAGCAGCGCGCCGATGACCAGGCCCGGCACCGGCGCCACGCAATCGGCGATGAAGTCCATGCCGCCCTGCGCGGACACAGCGTCGATCTGCCGGCTGACCACGGTTTGCACGTACGGCTCGAGCTGCGCCACGGCGCGCGGGGTGAACACCCGGAACACGGCCTTGCGAAGACGATCATGCAGTTCGCCTTCGCTGTCGATGATGGATGTCTTGACGTAGCGACTGTGCATCGGCGCCGCGTCCCAGCCCTGCTCGCGGCGCCAGGCGTGCAGTTGCGCGGGGCTCATCACCGCGTCCATCACGCGGCCCAGGCGGGCGTCGGTGAGCAACGTGCGGATATCCTCGTCGCAGAACAGCAACCAGGCATCCCAGGGCGCGTGATGGTACAGCGGCGACTCGTGCCGCAGCCGGGCGTACACGGCATACGGATCCGCGGTGAAGGCGGCGCTGTAGGGTTCGAAGGGCGGCGTGGTGGGCATCGATGCCAGGCACTCAGGCCGTGGTCAGGGGGAGTCGTCTGGCGCGCATGGCTGCCGAGCTTAGCGTATGGGAGACAAGCGAGCGAAGTCGCCCCGACGGCGGCAGGGGGGGCAACCCCTTGCGAGCGCCTGCGGTCGCAGGCGCGACTTCAGTCGCGCACCCCGCCGCTGGCCACCAGGGCACCGTACAGGGCCACCAGACCCATCACCGCCAGGCACTCCAGGAAGATGTAGGTCGGCGCCGGAGCGCCATCGCCTTTGGCCGTGGCGAACACCACGGCGAAGGCGATGAACGCGCCCACCGCCAGCAGGTACATACCCAGGAACAGCCCGGACAGGCGTACCGTCGCGCCGCAGGCATTGCAGGCGGTTCGCGGCCACAGCAGCAGGCGCCGGGCGCTGATGCTCTCCACACCACACTGCGGACAGGGCCTTGGCATCTTCCCGGCAGGCCCCTAGTCCTGCACCACGAAACCGCTGTGGTCGCTGTCGCCCGTCACCACGTCGGTCAGCGCCGACAGGCGCGGCTGCGAAGGAAGCACGGTGATGTCAATCGACTCACCCTCGCTCAGGCGCTCCCAGCGCGAGCGGGGCACCGCGTAGGGATTGGTGAAGACCTGCCCGGCATAGTTGTAGGACACATCAATGATGTACGCCCCCGAGGCGCTGCTGCCGGCAGACGGCTCGGACTTGTGCAGGCGCACGATGGTGCCGCTGACCACGTCCCCGCTCTCGTACAGCTGCGCCACCAGCGCCCGCTGCTGGCGATATTCCAGGATGGCCCAGGTGGCGAATGCCACCGAGAACACGAACAATCCGCCGACGAAGAACTGCGCGATACGTCTTGCATTCATGCCTTGCTGTCTCCCTCCCCTGCGTTGGCCGAACCATGCCGGACAGGCGCGCCGGCACAAGCGCCGGGCATGCGCCGCGAGGCCGGCTCAGCGCGTGAGCGTGGACTGGATGCGCACCGTGCGCGTGGCCAGGTGCACCTCGCGCAGGAAATAGCCCAGGCCCACCACCAGCGTCAGCGTCGAGGCGGTGAACAACACCCCGAGCGCCCAGGCGAAATCCAGCCCCAGCAGTACCTGCAGGAACAGCGTCGCAATCACTGTGCACACCAGCAGGGCGGAGAAGGTACAGCCGGTGATGGCGGAGCTCGCCAGGTAACGGCGCTGCTCCAGGCTGGTGAGCTCGATGTGCGTGGCCTCGGACAGCGTCGCCTGGCTGCACTCGGGCAGGTCCGCCAGCTGGCGGCCGCGATCAATGATGCGCGCGAGCCGGCCTGTCATCACGTTCAGCATGCCGGCGATACCGGTGAGCAGGAACGCCGGCGCCAGCGCCAGCTGGATGGCGTGGCTGATGTCGGTCAGCGCCAGGGCACTCCCGGCCATGCAGACTCTCCCGCTGTTGAAGGAAATGCCGGCCGGGGCCGGTAAAGCGGCACCGCAACCAGTGCGCACTGGCGACGATTATGAAGACCGGACAGGCCGCCGCCAATCGGCAGGGCCTGCGCCGCGGCAATCGCCGGGACGCAGGGCGGCCAGTGAAGACTCAAAGGCAGCCCGTTTGGCGCGTCCCGCCCGCGTCCATCATCGCCAGAGCCAAGGCGGGATGCGACCCGTGCCTTGGCCGGGTCGGCGCGAACCCCTGCCTCCGCCCGGCTGTTGCCGGCGTAGCCAGCAATCCGCCCTGTTGGTCATTAGCCGCCGTACAGGCGCTCGAAAGCCGCCGGGCTGAACCCGTTCAAGCGCTGTCTGCCCACCAGGATCACCGGCACACCGTTGGCCTTCATGCG
>CAYGQN010000108.1:0-11067 GCA_964351795.1 uncultured Gammaproteobacteria bacterium | reverse complement strand
TGCTGCGCGAGTTTCTGCCGGTGCTGCAGAAAACCGTGGCACGCATCGAGGACAGCCTGCCCGACTGAGAGTTAATGAATTGATCGTCCACCTGCTGCCCACGCCGATCCGCGGCTGCGGCTGCGTTGTCTGTGGCGAATCCTGCAGTCATTTGCTTCAGCAAACTCCCTTGAAGTCGCCACAGACGCCTTGTCTCGCATGCGGACCGCCGCGCTCGCGACGGCGTCCGATCAATTCACAAACTCTGAGCAGGCCGCGGCCGGGCCGGAATCAGGCGGGCACCAGGCCG
The DNA here is from genome assembly GCA_964351795.1 of uncultured Gammaproteobacteria bacterium. Classification (GTDB taxonomy): domain Bacteria; phylum Pseudomonadota; class Gammaproteobacteria; order JADZEE01; family JADZEE01; genus CAYGQN01. The sequence continues at coordinate 10,778 of CAYGQN010000108.1, read as the reverse complement.
AAGTCGTACTGCATGTGCGTGAACGGGGTCTGGAGGCCGTAGCGCGAGGCCAGCGCCTCGTCCTCGCTGTGGTCGAACTGCGCCACCAGCGAGTTCTTGGTGGCGAACACCGCGTCGGAATCCAGGTACTCGTCGCCCGCGACGAACACGTGCGTGGTCAGGGGCGCATAGCCGTCGGCACTGACACGGAAATGCACGTGTGCCGGGCGCATGGTGTGGCGGCCACTGGCCTTCATCAGCCGCCCCACCGGGCCGTCGTCGGGGATGGAGTAGCTCACCGGTGTTTCCGTGATGAACGCGTAGCCGCCATCGGCATCGGTGCTGAAACAGCCGCGCAGGTTCCACTCCGGTGCCGCACTGTCCTGGATGTCGTACATGCCGTTGGCCGAGGTCTGCCAGACGTCCACCAGGGCGCCGGCCAGCGGCTTGCCATCGGCGTCGGTGACCCTGCCGGTGACCAGGGTCGGCTGTGCGCCCACATCGCGCAGGATGATGCTCTCGCCGTTGGCACGCCGCGGCGCACCCTCCACGTAGAACGGCCCGAGCACGGTGGATTCGGTGCCGAGGCCGCCCTTGGGATGGTTGATGGCATCGACCAGCATCGAGACACCCAGCACATCGGACAACAGGATGAACTCCTGGCGCTTGTCATCGCACTTCTGCCCGGTGGCGGTGAGAAAGCCGATCCCCTCGAACCATTCCGCCTCGGTCAGTTCCACCTCTTTCACAAAGGCATGCAGATGCCTGATGAGGCTGCCGAGGATTTCCCGTGTGCGCGGGTCGGCGGTCTTGCCCGTGTACTCCTCGAGCACCGTTTCAGTCAGGTTGTCGATGGAAAAATCACGCATGGCTGTCCCCCTCCAGGTGGCGGGCCGGGCGGCCCGCCTCATCAGTTGTCTTGCGGCGGCCGCAGCAGCCCATCGAGGCGCTCACACAGCGGTGAATCGGCATCGAGAAAGCCGTCGATGGCATAAAAGTGGTTCTTGCCGGGTTGCTCCCACAATTCGGCATGGTTGCCGGCGGCAGTGACAGCGCCGAAGTACTCGGCCGACTGACGACGGAACTCCCCGGGCTCGTCGCCACCCACGGTCACCAGGATCGGCGCGGGCGTCGCGCGGACATGGAACAGCGGGCTTTCCCGTTCGATGGTGTCGCCGTCCAGTTGCAGCATCGGTTGCACGAACGAGTAACGCAGCGGCCGCAGGTCGAACAGGCCGCTGATGGCGATCGCGCCGGCGAAGGGGTGCTCGGGCATGGCGTAGGCGCCGGCCCAGTCGGTGGCCAGCAACATGCCCACCTGCTGGCCGCCGGCGGAGTGTCCCGCCACGACGATCCGCTCCGGGTCGCCGTTGTACTCGGCGATGTGCTGGTGGATCCACTTGATGGCCGCACGGCTCTGGCGGGTGATCTCGCCGAGGCCGACCTTCGGGCACAGGGAATAATTGGTGGTCACCACCGTCCATCCGCGGGCCACCGGCCCGGCGGCCACGAGGTTGAATTCGCGGTTGGAGAACGCCCGCCAGTAGCCGCCATGGATGAACACCAGCACCGGCGCGCCGGGCCGCCCGGCCGGGAAGATATCCAGGTACTCGTCCACGGTCGGCCCGAAGGGCACACCCTGCACCGGCCGCAACGCATCGCATACACGCTGGCTTTCTTCTACGAAGAAACGCGCGTAGGGCGCCATGTCGGGCACCGTGCGCTCGATCTCGTACTCGGCATCGATGGATTCCTGGGTCGGAAAGTCCCGGTACAGGCTCATCGGTACCCTCCTCCCGCCGCGATGCGCTGACCTTGCCCCGTTCGCATACCCTGGTGCGCGCCGGCCACTACAGGTCCAGCACCAGCAGCGGCGACAGGGCGCGAGAGCAGCACACCGTCATCTCGTTGTTGGCCGCGCGCTCGTCATCGGTGAGAAACGCATCGCGATGGTCCGGTGTGCCTTCGAGCACGCCGGTCAGGCAGGTGCCGCAGATCCCCTGCTCACAGGACACCGGCACATCAACGCCGTGCCTGGCGAGGGCATCGATAATCGACTCCTGTGCGCCCACGGTGTACTCGGCGCCGGTGCTGGCCAGGCGCACGACGAAGCTGCCGTCGTCGGCACTGGCCAGGCCCGGGTCGGCGCTGAAGTACTCGGTGTGGACGCGGTCCGCCGGCCAGTCGGCCGCGGCCTTGAGCACCGCCTCCATGAACCCCGCCGGCCCGCAGACGTACAAGTGCGTGCCTGCCGGCGCGGCGGCGATCACGGCGGCAAGATCCAGCTGCTGCGCCGGCGCGCCGTCGTCGAAGTGGAACTGTGCCGCCGGGCCGAAGGTCGCGGTGATCTGCTCGCGGAAGGCGGTCCTTGCCGGCGAGCGCGTGCAGTAGTGCAGCGCAAACGGGCGGGCCAGTGCCTGCAGCCGGTGCGCCATCGCCAGCATGGGGGTGACCCCGATGCCACCGGCGAGCAGCAGCGAATGCGGCGCATCCTCTGCCACCGGGAAATTGTTGCGCGGCGCGGATATCCGCAGGCTGGCGCCGGCCTGGACCTGGTCGGCCATGCAGGTCGAGCCGCCCCGGCCCTCGACCTCGCGCAGCACGCCCAGCAGGTAATGATCGCTGCCGGGCGCATTGGCCAGCGAGTACTGGCGCACCAGGCCATTGGGCAGGTGGACGTCCACGTGGGCGCCGGCGGTGAAGGCCGGCAGTGGGCTGTCGTCCGCGGCCACCAGTTCATAAGCGGTGATGTCCTCGGCAACGGCACGGCGCGCCCGGACGATCACGTTGAGCAGTTCATCAGCCATCTTGTTGGCATGCCTCCATTGGGGTGGCCCGGCCGTGCAGCTCAGCCGGGGCGCCGGCCCGACCAGGCACGGCGCAGCAACTCGGTCACGTTGTCCACGGTTACCGGCACCGGGTTGCTGAAGGACACCTCCAGGGCGATGGCGGCCGCGACCGGGAGATCTTCCTCTTTTATGCCAAGCGACGACAAGGCCGTTGGCGCACCGATTGCGGTTATCAGGTCGAAAATGCCGGTGGCGGCGTCCGCGGCGCCCAGGGCCTGCGCCACCCGGGCGGCACCCTCGGGCACGCCCGCTGCGTTGAACGCGACGGTGTGGGGCAGCAGGATGGTGTGGGTTTCAGCGTGCGGGGTGTTGAAAGTGCCGCCGAGCGCATGACACAGGCGATGATGGATCCCGAGCGTGCCGGTACCGAGCGCTGCGCCGGCCAGGCAGGCGCCGTACAGGGCCTCGGCCCGCGCCTCCAGGTCCGCGGGCGCGCGGATGACCCGGGGCAGGCTTGCGGCCAGGGCGCGGATGGCCTCTACGGCCATGCAGGTGACGATGGGGTTGTCCTGCGCCGCCATCACGTTGACCGTGGCCTGCGCGAGGGCGTTGATCCCGCTCGGGCCGGCCACGCGCGCCGGCAGGGACAGCGTCAGCGCGGGATCGTACAGGGCGATGTCCGGGACAATGCGCGGATCGCGGCCGGTGATCTTCCGATCACCGTCGGTAATCGCCCAGATGTTGGTCATCTCCGAGCCGGCATAGGTGGTCGGGATGGCGATGTGCGGCAGCCCCTGTTCGAGCTTCAGGGCCTTGCCCAGGCCGGTGGTGGAGCCCCCGCCGATACTGACAGTGCAATCGGCAGCCAGGCGCTGCGCCTCGGCCGCCGCGGCATCCACCGTCGCGCGCGGCACGTGCATGCGCGCCCCGGTGAAGCGGCCCGCGCGGCCGCGAGCACAGCCGTCACGCGTTCGGCATCGTCGGCCTGCTCGGGCGTCGCCAGCACCAGTGCCCGTGCCAGGCCCCGCTGTTCGAGCAGGTCCGGCAGGCGTTCCAGGGCGCCCACCCCGAAGACGACGTTCCAGGGCAATGCCGCAAAGCTGAAATCGCGCATGTCAGACCATGGTTGCGGGGCCGGCCCGGGATTCTAGCAAGGAATTCGCATGGTGATACTGGTGTGCGCCCTGAGAACACAGGCTTTGAGGAGGACAAAAAGAAAGGGACGCCGAAGCGTCCCTTCCGGACCTACCCCCTCCCGAAAACTTCAGCGACCGCTCTTGCGCAGGTTCTGTACCGTGAACATGCTCTGCGGGTTCAATTCCGGGTCCACCAGGCCCTTGAACTGGCCGGTGGTGCAGTGGTCCTGCTGCACGTTGAGCTGCATGAAGCAGTCGTCCAGCGACACACCCGAACCCTCGTTCACAGCGTGATGATCATCCGGGTAGGCCTGGCAGATGGTGAAGCTGCGCCAGAGATCGCCCTTGCGATCGATGATCGCACTGCGTGGAATGGTGAACGTCTGCGCATCGATGACCATGATGCGCTCCTGGATCGGATGGCTCGGATCGCGCGGTTTGCCGCTCAGCCGATAGGACTTGCGCAGTTCCCATTGCGTCTTGGGGAAGCAACCGCCGTGGCCTTCGAAATCCACGTACTTGTAGCCGTCGGATTCCTCGGGAAGATCGTTGGCCAGGGCCAGCTCGTTGTGGTTGTGGAAGGGCAGGAAAGTGTCCTGCGTACCCTTGTACTCCCACTGGTAATCCGACACGCGGCCGTTGTAGCCCTCGAAATCCTCGATGGCGAGATCAGCGCCGAGGAAGGAGTCGGTGACCTGGCCGGTGGCCAGGCGGCGCACCCGTCGCTGGAAACCCAGGTACAGCCAGGCGTCATCTCGCTCGAGGTCATTCTTGTAGCGGTGGATGAGCAACTGGGTGTCCTTGAGATCGAAAGGCTCGTACACGCGCGCGTAGATCGAGCGGAACAGCTTGGCCGGGTTGTTCTCGAATTGCGGGGTGGGCGGCTGGTTGACGCGGTGCATCCAGTTCAGGAAATGGAAGCAGAATTTCAGCTGGCGCTCGACCTTGCCGCTGGCGGCGTCCCGGTAACGCCAGTAGAACGGGCAGATGGCCGCGTTGTCACCCCAGTTGTAACCGTACTGGTAGTTCCAGGCGAGCTTGAGGCCTGCCTGGGGATCGTTGGGATCCGGTTCTGCCGGGAAGGCACGACCGGCGGTGAAGTTCTCCACCAGCCCGTCCGCGGTCAGCCGGGGCTGATTGTCCATGGCCTCGCGGGTGGCCTTGATGTAGTTCGGGTGCAGCTCCAGCGAACGGGTTGCGTGTGTGCGCAGCTCGACGTAGCCCTGCTTGACGTGGTCGTACATGGCCGGGTCGAGCACTTCCTTGAACTGCTCGACGTTGGCCTGGTTGATGACCATGCCCGGCTCGTAGCCCTCATGCTGGGGCTGGTAGGTCTTGTAGGGAAAGAAACTCCGCTCGACATCAGCCTCGTCGAACGCGACGGCCGTGCCCATGCACGTTGCCATTGCCGCGCCCGCCAGGCCCAGTATCAGCTTGTTCATTGGTTGACCTCTCCACACTGGTTGTTTTGTGTCCATGCTCACGGGTTCTTGCGACCCGTTGTAGTCCGGGGCCGTCGGCGCCAGCGACAGGCGCGGCACGAGGCCCTCGGCGATGCCGGCCCGGCACCCATGCTGGATGCCGGGCCGGTTCCTGCTCAGAAGCGCCAGCGCACCAGCAGCTGCAGCTCGTCCTCGTGCTGCGCCATGCCCAGCGGGCCGGAACGGAAGCGTCCCAGCGGCTCGAAGCCGTTGCGGATGCCGATGCTGGAGAACTCGCCACCGTTCGGGAAACAGGCCGGCGCGGGGCCGCCCGGGCCCGGAGGCAGCGGGCAGGCCGGACCGGCGGTGAACGGCGGGAAGGAGTTCGAGGTGCGGCCATCGTCGGCCACGTTCGGGCCCTTGCCGAACTTGATGTTCGCACCCAGGGTGATGCGCCAGTTGTCACTGACCAGCCAGTCGACCGCCGGGCCGATGACACCGGCCTGGGCCCGTACGTCGTAGGCCATGATCCAGCGCGGCAGCACCCGGTCGTTCATGTAGAAGCCCTGGATCAGCAGCGTGGCGATGAAGTTGTGATCCCAGTCGGCCATGCCGATGGGCGCGCCGGTAATCGGGCTGGCGAAGCGCTCGTGGTCCACCAGGTGCTGGCCGAACATCTGGGCGGAGATGAGGAACGAGCGGTTCGGGTTGAGCGCCCGCCAGAACGTCGGGCGATCCCAGCCCACCACCCAGCGGATGACATCGGACTCCGAGTACAGCTCACGCCGCGAGGTGTTGGCGAACTCCTCGCCCTGGGTATAGGCGAATTCCACGCGGAAGGCGGACTTCAGCGGGATGCTGCCCAGTTCCTCGACGTAGAAATCCGCCGATGCACCCAGCAGCAGGATGCGCGGGAAGTGCACATCGAAGGCCGGCACCCAGGGTCCGCTGTTGGCTCCGGCCGGACCACCGACCACGGTCGGGTCGAAGGGGTTGCCGACGCCGGGAGCGAGGAAGGGGTTGACCACGCGGTCGTTCTCAATGCCGCGCAGCGACGGCAGCTGGGAGTAGTAGTACAGGGCGTTGAACGAGAAGCCCACGCTCTTGTATACGCCTTCCAGACGCATGCCGAACTGGTCGTTGCCGCCGCGGTCCCGCACATCCCGGATACCCACGACGTGGCGGGGGAAGTCGGTGGCCAGGTTGCCGGCCGGCGACAGGCCGGTGGCGAAGTTGCTGACCGTGCAGCCGTTATCCCAGCAGTTCGCCAGGGCCCGGAAGACATCACCGGCCAGCAGGATGTTGTAGGGCTGGCCACCCTGGCCGAGGTCGTTCGGCGTGAAGTCCTCGAAGTTCCAGATGAACTGGAAGTTCAGGTCATCGAACGCCCCGGTGGCGCCCATGCGGTACTCGGCCGAGAAGATGCCGAGCGGAATACGGCTGTCCTCGAACTCCTCGTAGATGTTCTGGATCGAGAAGTCGATGGGGTTGACCTGGTCGAGCACGCGGAACAGGTCGGTGCGGCCCCAGACCACCTGCTGGCGGCCGATACGGAAGTTGATCTCGTCGCCGTTGCTGATCGGCAGCGTGGCATCGATGTAGATTTCGCGCAGCCAGCGATGGTCGTCGCGGAACTCCTGCATCCTGAGGTCGTTCTCGGAACGGTCGAGGTAGCCATTCAGGCAGCCGCGGTTATCCTCGTCGCAGGGTCGCACCGGGGTCCAGAACTCCAGGCCGCCGCCGAACTGGCCGGCGTTGTTGGCGTTGCTGAGTTCCCCGCCGACGCGCTTGAGGCCGGTGGCCGGGTTGTAGAACGGCGCGTTAGGGTCGTTGTGGTTGAAACCGAAACCACCACCACCGGGCAGCGCCGGGCTGTTGGCCGTTACCGGGGAGTTGCCCCAGGGGGTGCGCAGACCCGTGGCCGTGCCGTTCGGGATGCCGCTGCTCGAGCCATAGGCCGTGCGCCCGGCCTCGTCGCCGAACTGGTCATCGTTGAAGTCGTAGGCGGCATCGTAGGTTGCGCGCAACACACCGTGCACGGAGAACTCCGAGAACAGGCCCACCGGACCGAAGAACTTGGAGAATTCCACCTGGCCGCGAAAGCGCTGCTTGCTGAGGCCGTAGTCCATGCGCTGATGGGTGGTGCTGTCGACGAAGCCGTGCACCTCCAGCGAGCCATCAGCCGAGGAATAGGCGCCGGCATTACCGAAGGCGCCAAGCCCGGCGAGCGTGAACGCGGCAGCCAGCAGGCCCGGAATGCGGCTTTGTCCGGCCGCTGACGGAATTCGATTGGACATCATTTCCCCCCTCCAATGAAGCCGGAAGGCCCGGCCACCTGACCCATAAAAATCGATTTTTGCATTAAACACAGCGCCTGTAGGGGTGTCAACGAGAACGATACAAATGACACCCCAATCGTCGCATCAGTACAACAACCCGGCATGCTCATGCCGGCGTCTTCTTGTCACGGGTGCCCTCGAGGATGAACTTGGGCTTGAAGATGTCCACCCAGGCCGGCACCAGGAACATGGCCGCCGCCGCGTTGAGCAGCAGCATGATGATGAGCAGACGGGCAGCATCGGCCTGGAAGCGCAACTCGGAGATCCACACCCACATGATGATGCCGCCGATGAGCGTCGAGGCCGTGAATGCGATGGCGACGCCGGTGGTGCTCACCGCCGTGATGATGGCTTCCTGCAGGTTCGGCTGGACCTCCATCTCTTCCTTGATGCGGTCCATCATGTAAATCGCGTAGTCCACGCCCAGCCCGATGCCCACGGCAATCATCGGCACGGTGTTGACGTTCAGGCCGAGGCCGAGAATACCCATGCAGGCATAGGCCAGCGCGGTGGCGAAACCCATGGCCACCAGGATCATGACGCCGCTGTGGAAGGCCCCGTAGAACCACACCGTGAAGGCGAGGATCAACAGCAGCACCGCCGGTACCACGATGACGTTGGTCTGGTAGGCCTCCTCGTCGATGGCGGCGGTGACACCCACCGGCCCGCCGGCGAGCTTGATCTCCAGGCCCTCGATGGTGGAACCGACAGTGTCGATCCACTCCTTGGCGAGGTGAATGGCGCGGCGGATGGTCTCGCCGGTATGGTCCTTGTAGTAGAAGACCATGTTGGCTACCCGCTCATCGGTATCAAGAAACTCCAGCAGGGCGCCGGGGATGGGGGCCGACATCATGTACATGAACATCAGGCCGCCGGCATCGGAGGCGCGGTCCGGCACCACTGCCCAGCGTGGATCATCGTTGCGGGTCATCTGGTTGATCTGGGTGATGAGGTTGGGCAGGCCCTTGGCGCCGCCCAGGGTCTCGTCCAGCATCATGTGCTCCTGGAAGTCACGCAGTGCGCGCAGGACCTCCGGGCGCTTGAGGCCGCCTTTCTCCTCCGTCTCGGCGATGATGAACAGCTCCTCCGAGCCCGGGAAGCGCTTGTTGATGGCGGTTGAGGACACGTTGAAGTCGTGGTCCCGGTACAGCAGCGGCGAGCCCGGCTCCGGCTCGCCGATCTTCACCCAGGAACTGAAGTAGGTGGAGACCAGGGCGATGACCAGGCAGGTCCACAGCACGGCCTTGCAGCGGCCCGGCGTAGCGGTCACCAGCGCGAGCTTGGGAAAGATCTTGCGAATGACCGTGGCGCGCATGACCACGTTCTTCGGCTGCGGCAGCAGGGCCAGCATCATGGGGATGGTCACCAGCACCGTCACCACCATGCACAGCGCCCAGAACGAGGCGTAGATGGCCATCTTGTCGTTGATGGGCACCGAGCCCAGGCCGATCAGCGCCAGGGCTGCGGCATCAGCGACGATGGCCAGCGCACCCGGCCGGAACAGGGCATTGAAGGTGTTGCGGGCGGCCTCCTCCTTGTCGTTGGTCATGCTCAACTCGAGGAAGTAACGCTCCACCTTCTGGATGCCGTGCGACATCGAGCGCGCCGAGATGAGGAAGGGCACCACCAGCATCAGCGGGTCGAGGTTGTAGCCGAACACGCCCATGAAGCCCACGCCCCAGATGCTGGTGAGCATCATGCCGAACGAGGGCAGCAGGATCCCGTACAGGCGGCGCGTGTAGACGATGAGGATCAGCAGCACGACGAGAATCGTGTACATGAAGATCTTCAGGATCTGTCCGCTGTAGGAATCCACCCAGCCCACCAGCATGGGATGGCCGGTGGCATGGATGGTCACGCCCGGGGCGGCCTCGGCATCGCGGATGGCCTGGATTTCCTTGAACACCTTGCCGTAGTCGAGCTTGCCCTCGTTGAGCGTGCCCTTGACCAGCGCCGCCTTCATGTCCGGGGCCACCAGCAGGCCGTATACGCGCGGGTTGGACTGCACGTCGGACATCATCTTGTTCAGCTCTTCGCGGCTGTACTCGCCGTGCTGGGCATCGTAGTAGGAGTCCGAGCGGATGGTGCCGTCCGGAGTCAGGAAGATCTTGCGCGTGTTCCGGTGCGTGAGGCTGGTCACGAGGTTGTGGTTGATGTTGCTGACCTTGTCGATACCCTCGGTGATGCGATGGATGCGCGCCAGGGTCTCGTTGTTGAAGATCGTGCCCTCGTCCACCTCCACCGAGATGACGATGATGTTGGCACCGCCGAAGGTGTCACGGATGCTGTTGTGCAGCTGGATGTAGGGATGCTCCTGCGGCAGCAGGTCGGCGAAATCCGACAGCATCCTCACCGTCGGTATGTGCCAGGCGAACCAGCCGGTAACCAGGAAAATGATGGCGAGCACGACCTTCCGGTGATCGAACAGCGTATTGCCGAACCGGAAGAACGCGCCTGTCTGTTGGTTGGAATCCATGCGATGCGGCCCGTTGTTCAGCTTTTGGCCACGAGCGGCAGATCGCCGACGGGCAGAATATGGAGAACGCCTTCGCGGCCACCGATGAGCAGGCGCGAATCGCCCAGTGGCTCGGTGGCCCGCAGGAACAGGCGAATGGGTTTGTCGTGCCGGACCGCCTTCCAGCTGCCGTCCACCAGGCGCATCAGCGCACCCTCACCGCCAACGGCGTACATGACCTCACCGACCCGGACCAGCCCGTACACCGGCGCGGCGGTCGAGGTCGGCTGCCGGGCCCAGGTGATGCCGCCGTCGGTGGTGTGCAGGATGGTACCGCCGAGGCCGGCCAGCCAACCGGTGTCGGCATCGGTGAACAGCATGTACTGCGGATAGAAGTCGTCGGGAATGAGCGGCAGCGGCTCCCAGGTCTCGCCGGCGTCATCGCTGCGGATGACCGTGCCGAACTCGCCGGCAACGTAGGCCACCTGCTCGTCGACGAACTGGATGTTGGTGTAGATGAGGTCTTCCTGGCTGCTGTCCACCGACCAGGTCTCGCCGCCGTCCTCGCTGGTGAACAGGCTGGAGAAACTGCCCACGACCCAGATGCGGTTGCGCGGGTCGCAGGTGCTGTCTCTTAGCCCCATCTCCGAGCCCACGAG
>CAYGQN010000107.1:0-11091 GCA_964351795.1 uncultured Gammaproteobacteria bacterium | reverse complement strand
GCGTCACTGTCTCCGGCTACGAGGGCAGCGAGCTTCTGGTCGCTCGTCTGCTGATCGAGAGCGGCGCCGAGGTGCCCTACGTCGGCACCGCCTGTCCGCGCACGCCCTGGTCCGACCCTGACCGCGCATGGCTGGAGGCGCGCGGCGTCACGATCCAGTACCGCGCCTCCCTGGAGCAGGACATCGCGGCGGTCGATGCGTTGCAGCCCGATCTGGCCATCGGCACGACGCCGGTGGTACAGCATGCGAAGGAGCGCACGATCCCGTCGCTCTACTTCACCAACCTGATATCCGCCCGGCCGCTGATGGGGCCGGCGGGCGCCGGCTCGCTGGCGACGGTGGTGAACGCCGCCATGGGCAACAAGGCCCGCTTCGACAGCATGCGGGAATTCTTCGAGGGCGTCGGCGAGGGTTACGCCGCCGGCGTCTGGCGCGACACGCCCACCGACAACGCGGCGTTCAAGGCGAAGTACGCCAAGAAGGTCGCCAAGGCGCTCAAGGCCGAGGAGGCGATCGGATCATGACCCTCGTTCTCGACCACGACCGTGCGGGCGGTTACTGGGGCTCTGTTTACGTCTTCACCGCGGTGAAGGGCCTGCAGGTCATCATCGATGGCCCGGTGGGCTGCGAGAACCTGCCTGTCACCTCGGTTCTGCACTACACCGACGCCCTGCCGCCGCACGAACTGCCCATTGTCACCACCGGGCTGGGCGAAGAGGAACTGGGCCAGACCGGCACCGAAGGCGCCATGAAGCAGGCGTGGTCCACGCTGGACCCGGACCTGCCCGCGGTGGTCGTGACCGGCTCCATCGCCGAGATGATCGGCGGCGGCGTGACGCCCCAGGGCACCAACATCAAGCGCTTCCTGCCGCGCACCATCGACGAGGACCAGTGGCAGAGCGCCGACCGTGCCATCCGCTGGCTGTGGACCGAGTTCGGCATGAAGAAAGTGCCGCCGCGCAAACGCAAGGAAGGCGAAAAGCCGCGCGTGAACATCATCGGCCCGAGCTACGGCTACTTCAACATGCCCTCCGACCTCGCCGAAGTGCGTCGCCTGGTGGAGGGCATCGGCGCCGAGATCAACATGGTGTTCCCGCTGGGCAGCCACCTGGCGGACATCCCGAAGCTCGCCAGTGCCGACGTCAACGTGTGCATGTACCGGGAATTCGGCCGCGCCCTGTGTGAAGACCTCGACCGGCCCTACCTGCAGGCCCCCATCGGCCTGCACAGCACAACGGCCTTCCTGCGCAAGCTCGGTGAACTGCTCGAGCTCGACCCGGAGCCGTTCATCGAACGCGAGAAGCACACCACGATCAAGCCGTTGTGGGACCTGTGGCGCTCGGTTACCCAGGACTTCTTCGGCACCGCGAGCTTTGCCATCGTCGCCAACGAAACCCATTCGCGCGGGATCCGCCACTTCCTGGAAGATGAGCTGGGCCTGCCCTGCACCTTCTCGGATTGTCGCCGTCCGGGTGTCAAGCCGGACAACGCCCGCGTGCGCGAGGCACTGCAGAGCAATCCGCCGCTGGTGATGTTCGGCAGCTACAACGAACGCATGTACCTGGCGGAGGCCGGTTCACGCGCGATGTTCATCCCGGCGTCATTCCCGGGTGCGCTCATCCGCCGCCATACCGGCACGCCCTTCATGGGTTACTCGGGTGTGACCTTCCTGGTGCAGGAGGTAAGCAACGCGCTGTTCGATGCACTGTTCCACATCCTTCCGCTTGGCACCCAGCTCGATGATGTCGGCGCCACCCCGGCGCGCATGGAAGAGCAGATTGCCTGGGACGAGGATGCCAAGCAGGCACTGGATGACCTGACCGGCGCGGTGCCGGTGCTGGTGCGCATCTCCGCCACCAAGCGCCTGCGCGACGCCGCCGAGCACAGCGCGCGCCTGGCCGGCGAGACACGGGTTACACGGGCGAGGCTGGAAAGCGTCCACCACGGTTTGAAACAGGGGAATGCCGCATGAGCGCAGTCATACACGATTCCCACGCAGTCGCCAGCGCACAACGCGCCGGGAGGGGTAAACCGATGAACCGAATTGCAACGGACGACGCCCGCCAGTACCGCTGGATGTTCGTTTTCTGCTTTGCCGTATTCCTTGCAGTCGCGCTGGTGTCGCGACTGCTGCCACGCCGCCTGCGCCCATTGCGCGGGGCGGCGGGCAATCAACGCTCGGTCATTGCCGAAGCGCGCGCGGCCGCCAATGCCGCGTTGCCCTTCGTGTTCATGGCCTGAAGCGCAGGAGCAAAGGATTTCGCCCCGTTAGCGGGCGAAAGGGTGGTCGTAGCCGCAAGGCGACGACCTGGTACAGCCGGGACAGTCAACATGAATGGACGTCCCCGGTGTTCAGTAGAGGGTAAATGTTATGGCCGATAATTCAATGTCGGGTCTGTCATCGGATGAAGCGCAAGCCTTCCATGGCCTGTTCATGCAGGGCTTCATCGTCTTCACGGTGATCGCGATCATCGCCCACTTCCTGGTGTGGATGTGGCGCCCCTGGTTTCCGGGCGAAGAGGGTTACACCTCGGTGATCAATACCGTCAATTCAATCATTCCGTTTCTGGCATAGGGGAGGACAGAATAATGTGGAGGATATGGCTTCTGTTCGACCCGCGCCGGGCACTGGTTGCACTGGCGGTCTTTCTGTTCACGCTGGCAATCCTGATTCACTTCATTTTGCTCAGCACGGACAGGTTCAACTGGATCGAAGGACCTTCGGCCTCGGTCGAGACCATGGGGATGACCTCCCCGGGGATCGATCAGGACGTGATCCGGAGAGCCTCGTAAATAGTGGTATTCGCGAGCAGGGGTTGCCGGCGCGCTACCAACGCGCCGGCTCCCCTGCAAGCGGTTGACTGGAAGTCGCCGGTCGGAGGGCACTACAGATGGCGATGCTGAACTTTGAAAGAAAATACCGGGTTCGGGGTGGAACCTTAATCGGCGGTGACCTGTTCGACTTCTGGGTCGGACCCTTCTACTGCGGCTTTTTTGGTGTCACAACGATCTTCTTCAGCGTGCTCGGCACGGCGCTTATCATCTATGGCGCCGCGATTGGGCCAACCTGGAATCTCTGGCAGATCAACATCGCGCCGCCAGACCTGGAATACGGGCTTGCATTCGCACCCCTGAAGGAGGGCGGGCTCTGGCAGCTCATCACCTTCTGCGCTATCGGTGCATTCGGGTCCTGGGCATTGCGCGAGGTGGAAATCTGCCGAAAACTGGGCATCGGCCTGCATGTGCCGTTTGCCTTCGCTGTTGCCATCTTCGCGTACGTGACGCTGGTCGTGGTCCGGCCGTTCCTGATGGGCGCTTGGGGGCACGGTTTCCCGTACGGCATTCTCAGTCACCTGGACTGGGTGTCGAACACGGGCTACCAGTACCTTCACTTTCATTACAACCCGGCACACATGCTGGCGGTGAGCTTTTTCTTCACCACGACATTTGCGCTGTCACTGCATGGATCACTGGTGCTCTCGGCGACGAACCCCGCCCCGGGTGAGTCTGTTCGCCACCCCGAACACGAGGACACTTTTTTCCGCGATACCATCGGCTATTCCATTGGCACCCTGGGCATCCACAGGCTTGGCCTGTTCCTCGCCCTCAGCGCCGGTTTCTGGAGTGCCGTGTGCATCGTCATCAGTGGTCCGTTCTGGACCCGGGGCTGGCCCGAGTGGTGGACCTGGTGGCTGGAACTGCCCATCTGGAGCTGAGCGAGGAGCAAGGCAATGGCGGAATATCAGAATATCTTTACACGCGTGCAGGTCAGGGCTCCGGCGCATGATGGCGTGCCGCTGCCCGCGGGCGACGAGCCTCGCCTGGGCAAGCCGGTGTTCCTGCGCTGGCTTGGCTGGATAGGCAATGCCCAGATCGGCCCGATCTACCTGGGCTGGCTTGGTCTGGCCTCGCTGGTCTGCGGCCTGGTGGCCTTTGAAATCATCGGCCTCAACATGTGGGCCTCGGTCAACTGGGACCCGGTGGAGTTCGTGCGGCAGCTTCCTTGGCTGGCGCTGGAGCCCCCGCCGCCCGAGTACGGCCTTGGCATTCCACCGCTGAACGAGGGCGGCTGGTGGCTGATGGCGGGTTTCTTCCTGACCACGGCCATCCTGCTCTGGTGGGTGCGGATGTATCGTCGCGCCAGGGCGCTCGGCATGGGCACGCATGTGGCCTGGGCCTTCGCGGCAGCCATCTGGCTGTACCTGGTGCTCGGCTTCATCCGGCCGCTGTTCATGGGGAGCTGGTCACATGCGGTGCCCTTCGGGATCTTTCCGCACCTGGACTGGACCGCGGCGTTCTCGATTCGCTACGGCAATCTGTTCTACAACCCGTTCCACATGCTGTCCATCGTGTTCCTGTACGGCTCGACGCTGCTGTTCGCGATGCACGGTGCGACCATCCTGGCGGTAAGCCGCCTCGGTGGTGACCGCGAGATCGAGCAGATTGTCGACCGCGGTACCGCTTCCGAGCGCGCGGCCCTGTTCTGGCGCTGGACCATGGGCTTCAACGCCAGCATGGAGTCGATCCATCGCTGGGCCTGGTGGTTCGCGGTGCTGTGCCCGCTCACGGGCGGCATTGGCATCCTGCTCACCGGCACGGTTGTGGACAACTGGTACCTGTGGGGCATGAAGCATGGCCTGGTGCCGGCCTACCCACCCATTGACCCGGGTATGGTCGACCCGGCGGCGCCATGAGGAGGTCAGCCATGATGAAAGCTTCCATAGCAAAGCCGGCATTGGTGCTTGCCGCCCTGGTCCTGGTGACCGGGTGCGAACGGCCACCGATTGCCACCGAGCAGCAGGGCTTCCGGGGTACGGGCATGGCCGATGTCAGCAACCCGCGAATCGAGGCAGCCAGGGCGGCTTCAGGGATAGATGATGTCCCTGCTGCTCTTCCGGCTGTTCCCGGCGGCGGGCCGAAGGCCGGTGACATCTACCAGAACGTGCAGGTGCTCGGTGATCTCAGTGTGGCCGAGTTCACCCGCCTGATGACGGCGATCACCTCCTGGGTGGCCCCCGACGAGGGCTGTACCTATTGTCACGAGGGGGCGAACCTTGCCTCCGACGGCAAGTACACAAAGGTCGTTTCCCGCCGCATGATCCAGATGACGCAGCACATCAACAGCAACTGGACCGACCACGTCGCCCAGACCGGTGTGACCTGCTACACCTGTCATCGCGGCAACGCGGTGCCACAGTACATCTGGTTCAAGGATGACGGGCAGAAGGCGCAGCCCTATGCCGGCTACCGTGGTGAGGCACAGAACCAGCCGAACGAATCGGTGGCCTGGGCGTCACTGCCGGGTGACCCGTTCAGCAGCCTGCTGATGGAGGAGGCCAGCATTCGTGTGGCGTCCACCGAGCCATTGCCCACGGGCGATACCGGCGCGGCCATCCAGGACACCGAGCACACCTACGGACTGATGATGCACATGTCCGATGCGCTCGGGGAGAACTGCACCTACTGCCACAACAGCCGGGCGTTCGCCAACTGGAAGGAAAGCTCACCCAAGCGGGTCACCGCCTGGCATGGCATCCAGATGGCCCGTAACGTCAACCTGGAATACCTGGACCCGCTGCAGGGCAGCTACCCGGACAACCGGCTTGGCCCGCTGGGTGATGCCCCCAAAGCCAACTGCATGACCTGCCACCAGGGCAACAACAAGCCCCTGGGCGGCGCAAGCATGGTCTCGGATTACCCCTCACTCCGGGGTAATTGAGGCAACGGGCCAGGCTACGGGCGGCGTTTCGCAGTGCGCCGTCCGCCCGTGTCTCCTTGATGCCCGGAGCGACCTCGCGTCGCTCCGGGTTTCTTTTATCCGGCTTTCCCGACAGTCTTCCGCCAGAAGTGATCCAGGGCGCTGAAGGTGGCCGCCGGCTGTTCCCAGTGCGGCAGGCCCAGGGTTGGCGCGATCCGCGCCTTGTGCCAGTTGGCCCGGCTGGCGACCAGTTCGTCGAGGCGGTCGAAGCCGACATTCGCGTCGCGGTCATACAGCACGAGGGCCGGCAGCGTCACGCGGCTGTACAGGCTGGTGTAGGCGTCGCGGGTGAACAACTGGCCGCTGATGAAGTAGAACGGTGCGTGGCGGGCGCCGGGCTGATGCGCGGTGCGCCAGGCGTAATCCACCATCTCCTGCGGCGGTTCGCCCTCGAAGCTCAGGTTCAGGAACCAGCGGATGCTGGGCCGGCTGGTGAGCAGAGCGAACAGGGCCTGGCCGAGGCCGGGCAGGTTGATGATGCGCCTGACCTTCTCACCGCGGCCGCTGGCCGGCGGCTTGTCCCCGGACATGCCTGTCGGCGAGATGAGCGCTAAGGACCGCAAGCGCGGATGATCCGCTGCCCGGGCGAGGAATTCGCTGCTCAGGGAGAAGCCGACGGCGTCGGCCGGCGCGGCGATCACCGAGTCCAGCACCCCGCGGATGGCCGCTTCGAACAGGGCTGGTGAATACACGCGATCGCCGCGCCCGGAGTGGCCGAAGCCCGGCAGTTCCATGGCGTAGACATCGCGGCTGGCGCGGAAGTGATCGAACAGCGGCTTCATCTCGAAGGCGCTGGGCGCGGCGTTGATGCTGTGGATCAGCAACAGCGCCGGGCCGCGGCCCGGGGCATCGTGGTACACGCTGATTCGCCCGACTCCCTCGAGCTGGTGGTCCGTGCGCTCGGCGTCCAGTGCCGGTGGCAGCGCCTTCACGAGGGGCTGTGTCGTTCAGGCGAGTGCATTGCCGACCACTTCAGCCGTGTCACCCGACAGCCCTGCTGTCGCGCTGATACGTTCCAGGGCGGCACGCGCGTGCTGCCGGCGGGCCGGGTCGAAGCGCTGCCAGCGATCGAAGGCCCGGGCCAGCCGCGCCGCAACCTGCGGATTGCGGGCGTCCAGGGCAATGACCTGGTCGGCGCAGAAGGCGTAGCCGCTGCCATCAGCGGCGTTGAAACGCGCGTGGTTGCCGTGGCAGAAACTGCCCACCAGCGCCCGCACGCGGTTCGGATTGCCCGGCTCCCAGGCCGGGTGCTGCATGAGCGCCTGCACGCGCGCCAGGGTGTCCGGCAGGCGCGAGGTCGCCTGCACCGCGAACCACTTGTCCAGCACCAGTGGCTCGCCCTGCCAGCGCTGGTAGAACTCCTCCAGCGCTGCCTCGCGTTCGGCGCAGGCGCAGTTCGCCAGCGCCGTGAGGGCGGCCATGGCGTCGGTCATGTTGTCCGCGTTCCGAAGCCGCTGCAGGCAATCGGTCAGGATGGCCTTGGTTTCCAGCTCCACCAGGTAGCCCAGGGCGGTGTTGGCCAGGGCCCGCCGGGCGGCCGCGGCCGGTTCGGGGCTGTAGGGGCCGTCGCTGGCGTAGCGCGCCAGGGCGGCTTCCCAGCGCGGCTGCAGTGCGCCCGCCAGGTGCCGGCGCAGCGCCGTGCGAACGGTCAGCAGGGCATCGGGATCCACCGTCTCCATCTGCTCGGCGATGTAGGTGGCCGAGGGCAGGCCCAGGGCCTCGGCGGCAAAGGCCGGGTCGGCCCCGGCATCGTCCAGCAGGCGTGCGAAAGCATCGGTGAGCATCGCCGGAAAGGCCGGTTCCCGGCCGTCCTGGACTGCCGCGATACCGTCCAGGATGACGCCCAGGCTCAATTGCTGGCCGGCCTCCCAGCGGTTGAAGGGATCACTGTCGTGCGCCATCAGGTGTGCCAGGGCCGAGGGCGTGAGGCCGGCCCTCAGGTTGACCGGCGCGGAGAAACCGCGCAGCAGCGAGGGCACCGGCTCGGCCGGCAGGTTCACGAAGCGAAAATGCTGCTCCGGTGCGGTCAGCGACAGCACCCGCGTGCCCGGGCCGGGCTGCGTCTCGTCGTCCAGTTGCAGCGGCAGATCCTCGCCCTGCGGTCCGACCAGACCTACGGCCACGGGGATGTGGAAGGGCTGCTTGTCGGCCTGGCCGGGCGTGGCCGGACAGCCCTGGCGCAGGGTGAGGGTGTAGCTGCCCTGCGCCGGATCGTAGTGGCCTTCGGCCTGGACGACCGGGGTGCCGGCCTGTGAGTACCAGCGCCGGAACTGGCCGAGGTCGATGGCGCCGGCATCGCTCATCGCGGCCGCGAAGTCCTCGATGGTCACGGCCTGGCCGTCGTGGCGCTGGAAATACAGGTCCATGCCGGCGCGGAACCGCTCGGGCCCGATGAGGGTGTGGATCATGCGCACCACTTCGGCGCCCTTGTTGTACACGGTGGCGGTGTAGAAATTGTTGATCTCCGCGTAGGCCTCCGGCCGCACCGGGTGGGCCATGGGGCCGGCGTCCTCGGGAAACTGGGCCGCCCGCAGCAGGCGCACTTCCTGGATGCGCTGGGTGGCGTGGGAGTAGCGATCACCGCCGTATTGCTGGTCGCGGAAGACGGTGAGCCCCTCCTTCAGACTGAGCTGGAACCAGTCCCGGCAGGTCACGCGGTTACCCGTCCAGTTGTGGAAGTACTCGTGCGCGACAACGCGATCCAGCATCTGGAAGTCGTGGTCGGTGGCGGTATCGGGCCGCGCCAGCACGTACTTGGTGTTGAAGATGTTCAGGCCCTTGTTTTCCATGGCGCCCATGTTGAAATCGCTCACCGCCACGATCATGTAGCGGTCGAGGTCCAGCTCCAGGCCGAAAACCTGCTCGTCCCAGCGCATGGCGTGCTTGAGCGACTCCATGGCGAAGGCGCACTGATCAAGCTTGCCCGGCTCGACGTACACCAGCAGTTTCACCGCGCGGCCGGAGGCGGTGGTGAAATCGTCCGCCAGGCAATCCAGCTCCGCGGCCACCAGGGCGAACAGGTAGCTTGGCTTGGGGTGCGGGTCGACCCAGCGCGCGAAATGGCGGCCGCCGTCGAGATCGCCGCTGGCGTCGAGGTTGCCGTTGGACAGCAGCAGCGGGAAGCGACCCTTGTCGGCGCGGATGGTGGTGGTGTAGCGCGACAGGATGTCGGGGCGATCCGGGAACCAGGTGATGCGCCGGAAGCCCTCGGCCTCGCACTGGGTGAAGTAACCGGTCCTGGAGGCGTACAGGCCCATCAGCCGGGTATTGTTGTCGGGCTGGATACGCACTCGGGTGACCAGGGTGAAGCGGTCCGGCACCCCGGCGATGCTCAGCGTGCCGGTCTCCTCGTGGTAATCGGCGCTGCCCAGCGGCTTGCCGTCCAGCGTGACTGCCACGGTCTGCAGCTCCTCGCCGTCGAGCTGCAGCGGGGCGTCGGGGGTCGGGCTGGCGGGGTTGCGCCTGACCGCCAGGCTGGCCTCGACCAGGGTGGCGTCATCGTGGATGTCCACCTGCAGGTCGATGGTATCGACCAGGAATGCCGGCGGCCGGTAGTCCTTCAGGTGAATCTTCTGCGGTGATGGGTTCAGCATGGCAATCGGTGGCGCCGCGGCGGGCCGGTTCGGATGGGCCCTGATCGTGGCCAAAAGCGCCGCCATCCGCAATGGCGCCGTGGCGGGCCCGGCCAGCCGGCGCGGTCGGGCCGGCCGGTGCGTGCCAGCCGGGGCGCATGGCGCTATCATCCGCGGCCTGCCGCCCGCTGCCCCGTGAACCCCCATGTCGCTTGTATCCTTTGACCAGGTCTGTCTCGCCTTCGGCCGCCAGCAGGTGCTGAGGGGGGCCGACTTCGAGCTTGCCCCGGCCGAGCGAGTCTGCCTGATCGGGCGCAACGGGGCCGGCAAGACCACCGTCTTCCGCCTCATCACCGGCGAGCAGGTGCCGGACGAGGGCAGGGTCCGCCGTGGCGGTGATACCCAGGTGGCGCAATTGCAGCAGGCGCTGCCCGGGGAGCTGGACCAGACCGTGCGGGATTACGTCACCGGTGGCCTGGCCCGGCTGCGGGACTGGATTACCGCCTTCCAGGCGCGCCCGGATCGCCCGCTGAGCCAGGAGGAGGAGCGCGACTACAACGATCTGCAGCAGCGCATCGAGTCCCACGGCGGCTGGGACATCGCCCGCCAGGTCGAGCGGGTGCTCACGGAGATGGAGCTGCCCGGGGATGCCTGCATCGGCGCCCTGTCCGGTGGCTGGCAGCGCCGCGTCGCGCTGGCCCGTGCGCTGGTGGCGCGTCCGGACGTGCTGCTGCTGGACGAGCCGACCAACCATCTGGACCTGAACACCATCGACTGGCTGGAGCGGCGCATTGCCGCGTTCCCGGGCAGCGTGATCTTCATCACCCATGATCGCGCCTTCCTGCAGCGCCTGGCGACCCGCATTGTCGATATCGATCGCGGCCAGCTGCGCAGCTGGCCCGGCGACTACCAGCGCTACCTGGCGCTGAAGGAGCAGTCGCTGGCCGAGGAAGCCGAGCGCAATGCGCTGTTCGACAAGCGCCTGGCGCAGGAGGAGGCCTGGATCCGCGAGGGCATCAAGGCGCGGCGCACCCGCAACGAGGGCCGCGTGCGCAGCCTGGAGGCCATGCGCGAGGCGGCCGCGGCACGCATCCGCCCCGACAAGGCACCGCGCATCCGGGTGGAACAGGCCGACACCTCCGGGCGCAAAGTGGTGGAGGCCCGCCACCTGCAGTATCGCTACCAGCCCGACGTGCCGCTGATCGAGGGGGTGAGCCTGAAGATCATGCGCGGGGACCGCATCGGCTTCATCGGCAACAACGGCGTTGGCAAGAGCACGCTGCTGAAGATACTGCTCGGTCGCCTGGAGCCGCAGGGCGGTTCGCTGAAGTTCGGCACCAATCTTGAAATCGCCTACTTCGACCAGACCCGCGAGCAGCTCGACCCGGACCGCACGGTGGCCGATATCGTCGGTGACGGCCGCGACTACATCACCCTGGGTGGCAACCAGGTGCATGTCATCGGCTACCTGCGCGGCTTCCTGTTCGATGCCGAGCGCGCCATGACGCCGGTGCGGGTGCTGTCCGGCGGCGAGTGCAACCGGGTCATCCTGGCGCGCCTGTTCACCCGGCCGTCGAACCTGCTCGTGCTCGATGAGCCCACCAACGATCTCGACGTGGAAACCCTTGAGGTGCTGGAGGAGCAGCTGGCCGAGTACCGGGGTACGCTGCTGGTGGTCAGCCATGATCGCGCCTTCCTGGACAACGTGGTGACCAGCACGCTGGTGTTCGAGGAGGCCAATGTCATCCAGCGCTATGTGGG
>CAYGQN010000106.1:0-11103 GCA_964351795.1 uncultured Gammaproteobacteria bacterium | reverse complement strand
GCGCGGGTCAGCTGGGTGGGCGCGCCCGGCAGCGCGGTGCGCTGCATGTAGTGCAGCACCCCACGCACGCCGCCCATCTCCTCGCCGCCGCCGGCACGACCGGGCCCGCCGTGCACCAGGTGCGGCAGCGGCACGCCGTGGCCGGTGGATTCCTTGGCGCAATCCCGGTTCACCAGGCACAGGCGGCCGTGCCAGGGCGCCATCCCATGCACCAGCGCCCGCGCGACCTCGTTGTCGTGGGTGAAGATCGAGCCCGCCAGGCTGCCCTCCCCCAGCGCCGTGATCCCGATGGCGTGGTCGATGTCGCGGTAGGGGATCACCGTGCTCACCGGGCCGAAGGCCTCGACCGAGTGCACCGGGCTGCCGGCGCCGGCGTCGGTACATTCAATCAGGATGGGGGGCAGGAAGGCGCCCCGCCCGGCATCCACGCCGGCCAGGCCGGCACCGTCGATATCGCCATGGACGATGCGCCCGGCGGCGGCCAGCCGCCCCGTGCAGGCCCGCACCTCCTCGCGCTGGGCGAGGCTCGCCAGCGCACCCATGGTGGTGTCCTCGGCGGCCGGATCGCCCACGCGCACCCGCGCCAGCTTCTCCTGCAGCGCGCCGATGACGTCCGCCAGCAGGGCCTCGGGTACGATCGCACGACGGATGGCCGTGCACTTCTGCCCGGCCTTGGCGGTCATCTCGCGCACCACCTCCTTCACGTACAGGTCGAACTCCGGGGAGCCGGGCGTGGCGTCCGGCCCGAGCACCGAGCAGTTCAGCGAATCGGTCTCGGCGGTGAAGCGCACCGCCTGGTCGATGACGCGCGGATGCTGCTGCAGCTTGTGGGCCGTGGCGGCCGAGCCGGTGAAAGCGATGACATCCTGGCTCATGAGATGTTCGAGCAGGTTGCCGGTGCTGCCGCAGATGAGCTGCACAGCGCCCTCGGGCAGCAGGCCCGAGGCGATGATGTCGCGGAACACCCGCTCGGTGAGAAAGGCGGTGCTGGTGGCCGGCTTAACGATGGCGGGCATGCCGGCCAGGATGGTCGGCGCCAGCTTCTCCAGCATGCCCCAGACCGGAAAGTTGTAGGCGTTGATATGCAGGGCCACACCGCGCCGGGGCACGCAGATGTGCTGGCCGACGAAGCTGCCGTGGCGCGAGATGCGCTCCGGGGCGCCATCGATGTACACGGTGTTGTTGGGCAGTTCGCGGCGGCCCTTGCTGGCGAACACGAACAGCGTGGTGATGCCCCCGTCGATGTCGCCCCAGGCGTCCCGGCGGGTGGCACCGGTGGCGAAGGACAGGCGGTAGTAGTCCTCCTTGCGCTCATCGAGATACATCGCCAGGCGCTTGAGCATCATCGCCCGCTGGTGGAAGGTGTAACGGCGCAGGGCCGCGCCGCCCGTGCGCCGGGCGTAATCGGCCAGCGCCTGGAAATCCAGCCCGCTGCTGGAGGCCAGCGCGACGACCTCGCCGTTGGCGGCATGGCGCAGCTCGACGGCATCCTCGCCGGCGGCCTGCCACTGCCCCTGTACGTAACTGCCCAGTCTCTGCGTCATGTCTGCCTGTCCCTGCCCGGCCGTGGCGCCGGGCGTTGCCTTGTTCACCATTGCGCGGCGGCTGTGGCCCGCGGGGCCGGCCGCGCGGTTTCAGTCCTTGGGGCGCCTGTCGATCACGCGCACCGCCTTGCCCTCGGAGCGCACGACAGCGCCGGCCGGATGCACGTTGACGCGCGCGCTTACGCCGATGTAGCTCTTGATGTGATGGCCCAGCTCGCGGACCGCCGCGTCGGTGGCCGCCGCGTCGCACTCGGCGCGCAGCTCGGCATTGACGGTGAGCGTGTCCAGGTTGCCTTCCCGGGACAGCTCGATCTGGTAGTGCGGCGCCAGCGCGGCCACCTTGAGGATCTGCTCCTCGATCTGGCTGGGAAACACGTTCACCCCGCGCACGATCATCATGTCGTCGCTGCGGCCGGTGATCTTGCCCATGCGGCGCATGCTGCGGGCGCTGCCCGGCAACAGGCGGGTGAGATCGCGGGTGCGATAGCGCACGATCGGCAGCGCCTCCTTGCTGAGCGAGGTGAACACCAGTTCCCCCTCCTGCCCATCGGGCAGCACCGCGCCGGTCTGCGGGTCGATGATCTCCGGGTAGAAGTGATCCTCCCAGATGACCGGGCCGTCCTTGCTCTCGACGCACTCGCTGGCCACGCCCGGGCCCATGACTTCCGACAGGCCGTAGATGTCCACGGCATCGATGCCCAGGCGCGCCTCGATGCCGGCGCGCATGGCCTCGGTCCAGGGCTCGGCGCCGAAAATGCCCAGGCGCAGGGAACAGGCGGCCGGGTCCAGGCCCTGGCGCTCGAACTCGTCGGCCAGGTTCAGCACGTAGCTGGGCGTGCACATGATGATATCGGGGCGGAAGTCGTTGATGAGCTGCACCTGGCGCTCGGTCATGCCGCCGGACACCGGCACCACGGTCGCGCCCAGGCGCTCGGCGCCGTAGTGCGCGCCCAGGCCGCCGGTGAACAGGCCGTAGCCATAGCCCACATGCACGATGTCACCGGCATGCCCGCCGGCCGCGGCGATGGAGCGGGCGCAGACCTCGGCCCAGGTCTCGATGTCGTTGCGGGTGTAGCCGACCACGGTCGGCTTGCCGGTCGTGCCGCTGGAGGCGTGCACGCGCACCACCTCGCGCATGGGCACCGCGAACATGCCGAAGGGATAGTTGTCCCGCAGGTCGGCCTTGGTGGTGAAGGGAAAGCGTGCCAGGTCGGCCAGGGATTTCAGATCATCAGGGTGCACGCCGGCAGCATCGAAGGCCCGTCGATAGTGGGGCACGTTGCTCCAGGCGTGGTACAGCGACCATCGCAGGCGCCGGAGCTGCACTGCGCTGATTTCATCGCGGCTGGCAAACTCCAGCCCCTCCGGCGACCGGTACGGTCCATGCTTGTCCACCCTTGCTGCCCTCCTCGCGCCCCGTCACTGGCATCGTTATCATTGTCGGACCTCGCGCATTGTGAAACAAAAAAACCTACAATTCACCATTTTCTGTAACACGTTGCGGCGGCAGGCGGCATCCATCCGCGACCGCCGGGGGGCAAAGCATGGCTTTCGACACCATTGAATTCGACATCGCCGCCGGCGTCGCCACCATCCGGCTGAACCGCCCGGAGCGCCTGAACAGCTTCAACACGCAGATGCACATCGACATCCGCGACGCACTGGACCAGGTGGAAGCCGATGCCGCCGTGCGCTGCCTGCTCATCACCGGCGCCGGGCGCGGCTTCTGCGCCGGCCAGGATCTCTCCGATCGCGCCGTGGCCCCGGGCGAGGCGGCCCGCGACCTCGGCGCCAGCCTGCAGGAGAACTACAACCCGCTGGTGCGGCGCCTGAAGGCCCTGTCCATGCCGGTGATCTGCGGCGTCAACGGTGTGGCCGCCGGCGCCGGCTGCAACCTGGCGCTGTCCTGCGACATCGTCATCGCGACCCGCTCGGCGAAGTTCATCCAGCCCTTCTGCCGCCTCGGCCTGGTGCCCGATACCGGCGGCACCTGGTACCTGCCGCGCCTGGTCGGCAACGCCCGTGCCATGGGTCTCATGCTGCTCGGCGACGCCCTGCCGGCCGAACAGGCGGCGCAGTGGGGGCTCATCTGGGAGGTCGTGGACGACGCCGGCTTCAGTGATCACCTGCGCGCCCTGTGCGAGCGCCTGGCCACCCAGCCCACCCACGGCTTCGCGCTCATCAAGCAGGCCGTGCAGGCATCGGCCGTCAACAGTCTCGATGCACAGCTCGATCTGGAGCGCGAACTCCAGCGTGGCGCCGGCCGGAGCAAGGACTACGCCGAGGGCGTGGCCGCGTTCCTGGAAAAACGCGAGCCGAAGTTCAGCGGCCGCTGACGGCCAGCGCGCGCGGCGCCGCGCGGCGATAATGGGCGCCAACCGTCATCCACACGAACCGGATCTCGCAGGAGCCACCATGAGTTCCATTCCCAGCAGTGACACCATCGCCGTCATCGGCGCCGGCACCATGGGCGCCGGCATTGCCCAGGTCGCCGCCGCGGCCGGCCACGATGTGCTCATCTACGATGCCTTGGAGGGCGCCGTGGAACGTGGCCTGCAGCGCACCCGCAAGGGCCTGGACAAGCTGGTGGAGCGCGGGCGCATGAGCGCCGCGGAGGTCGATGCCCTGATGGCCCGCATCCGGCCGGCGGCCGGCTACGGTGAGCTGGCGCCGGCCAGGCTGGTCATCGAGGCCATCGTCGAGGACCTGCAGGTCAAGCAGGACCTGTTCACCGAGCTGGAGGCCATCGTGGCCGGCGATGCCATCCTGGCCACCAACACCTCGTCCATCTCCGTGACCGCCATTGCCGCCGCGCTCCGCCATCCCGAGCGCGTGGCCGGCATGCATTTCTTCAACCCCGCCCCGGTGATGAAGCTCGTGGAGGTCGTGCGCGGAGTGGCCACCAGCGACGCCGTGGCCGAATGCATCCACGCCACCTGCAGCGCCTGGGGCAAGAAGCCCGTGTATGCGCGCTCGACGCCGGGCTTCATCGTCAACCGCGCGGCGCGGCCCTTTTACGGCGAGGCGCTGCGCGTGCTGGCCGAGGGCGCGGCGCCGGTTGCCGTGATCGATACCGCCATCCGCGATTGCGGCGGCTTCCGCATGGGCCCCTTCGAACTGATGGATCTCATCGGCGTGGACATCAACCTCGCCGTGACCCGCACGGTGTACGAGCAGATGTTCTTCGACCCGAAATTCCGGCCCGCCATCGTGCAGCAGGAAATGGTCGACGGCGGCTTCCTGGGCCGCAAGAGCGGGCGTGGCTTCTATGTCTACGGCGACCAGGCCCCGGCACCGGCCATCCCTGCCGCCGCCCCTGCCCCTGCGCCTGCCGCGGTCGATGTGCACGGCAGCCTCGGCCCGGCACAGAGCCTGGTGGACGCCTTCAGCCAGGCTGGCCTGGACACCCGCCAGCATGACGGTGCCGGCCATATCATCACCGGCGGGGCGATGATTGCGCTGTCGGACGGGCGTACCGCCACCCAGCGCAGTCACGAGGAGGCCATTGCCGATCTCATCCTGTTCGACCTGGCGCTCGACTACGACAGCACGCCCAGCATCGTCCTGGCCGCCGCCGACCAGGCCAGCCCGGCGGCGCTGCAGGCCGCGGTCGGCCTGTTCCAGGCGGTTGGCAAGCAGGTGCTGGTCATCGATGACGTGGCCGGCATGATCGTGATGCGTACCGTCGCCCTGCTCGCCAACGAGGCCGCCGACACCGTCGGCCAGGGGGTGTGCAGCGCCGCGGATCTCGACACGGGGATGTGCTTCGGCCTGAACTATCCGCGCGGGCCGCTGGCCTGGGCGGACAGCATCGGCCTGGCGCACGTGGGCAGCACCGTGCGCCACCTCGCCGCGCACTACAACGAGGACCGCTACCGCATGGCACCGCTGCTGCGTCGACACCTGCTCACCGGGAAACCGCTCAATGGCTGACACCGACGAGGACCTGGTCGGCCGCGCCCTCCGCGCCCTGTATGCCGGGGATCACTACGCCCACGAGGCGGGCATCGAGATCGTCGAGTTCGCCCAGGGCTACGCGAAGCTGACCATGCGGGTGCGCGAGGACATGCTCAACGGCCATCGCGTGTGTCATGGCGGGCGCATTTTCGGCCTTGCCGATACCGCCTTCGCCTATGCCTGCAACGGCCGCAACGACGCGACCCTGGCGCTGAACTGCCAGATCGAGTTCATCAAGCCCGGCCAGGCCGGCAGCCTGCTCACGGCCACCGCCCGCGAGCGCACGCGCGGGCGCAAGGTCGGCAAGTACGACATCGAGGTGAACGACGAGCACGGCACCCTCATCGCCCTGTTCCGCGGCACCTCCTACAGCTCCGGCAAGCCCTTCCTGCCCGAGTGAGCGGCCCGCCGCGCCGAGGCATGGCGGCCACTCCTGTACCGCACGCCTGTCAATAAACCTTACAGATCCGGGCGCTGCAGGGCGCCAACTGCGGCCAGGAACGCTCAACTCACTGTTTCGGTGAAGTTTTTCCAGGTTGGTTTGATTATTGCTATTTCAGAAACAGGCGCTGAAGCCTGGCGATACCGCCCCGCAGGCGGGTGGGATCGACCATCCAGAACATAAAAGAGAGAAAACACCAATGAGACTGAAATTTCTGCTCGCAGTCGCAGGGTTGCTGTTTGCCAGCCACGCGGCCGCCATCACCATCGGCTCTTTCGACGGCAGCCGCTCCGGCCGGCCGTTCACCGGCAGCAGCTACGACAACATCCGGGCCGTTCTGAGTGATCCGGCCAATTTCGGGCCCGCGGGCACCGTGAACGCGCCGATTACCATCGCACCCGGGATCGCGGCGGCGGATGCTGCTGCGCTCAGCGGCTACGACGTGTTCATCATGAGCGAGGTACCCAGCCTGTCCGCCGCCGAAATCGCCGCGCTGACGACCTTCCTGCTCAATGGCGGCGACTTCCTCATCGTGTCGGACTCGGGAACCAGCGCGGCGGGCATGAATGCCTTCCTCGCGGCTGTTGACGGCTCCTCCATCGGTTCGTTCACCTCGGGCACCGGTACCACCACGGTGACCGGCGGTGTCGGTTCGAACGGGCCGTTCGGCGCCGTCGGTGACCTCACCAACACGCCGTTCCGCGCGATCAGCCCCGGGTCGCTGATGCAAATCACCGGCACCTCCGGTGGCAGCAACATCATGGGTGAAATCCTGCCCGGTGCGCTGGCTGCGGGCGCCGGTGGTTTCCTGATTACCGGCGACGTGCTGTTCATGGACTTCTTCGTTCCCCCGGGCTCCATCAACAGTGACATCGATAACGCCAACTACTTCCTGAACTGGTTCACCAACACCGTCGCCGACCCACCGAGGCCTGGGACGCCGGTCCCGGAACCTGCCACCCTGGTCCTGATGCTCGCGGGCCTGGCCGGCGCCTCCCTGCGCCAGCGCCGCCGGCGCTGACACCCGCTCCCGCCCGGTCGAAGCACCGCCGGCCGCTCCCGTCCACCCGCCCCGGGCACCTCCAGGTGTCCGGGGTTTTTTTTATGCATCAATGGTGGCGTCTGTGCGCATCCGTCACAGGATGAAATGATACAAAAATATTTGCTGGGGAGTAGAAACTGTGCCATATTCACCGCCATCGGATACAGCACGCGGGGTAGTGGCACATGTACACACAGGGCCTTGATCAGAAAGACAGCGACCAGCGCGGCGAGCAAGAGGATGCGGCCAGGGCAGCGGCCTTCCAGGCGCGCATCGATGCCGAGGAGAAAATCGAACCGCGTGACTGGATGCCGGCGAAGTACCGCCGCACCCTGGTGCGCCAGATCGCCCAGCACGCCCACTCGGAAATCGTCGGCATGCTGCCCGAAGGCAACTGGATCACCCGCGCCCCCAGCCTGCGCCGCAAGTGCATCCTGCTGGCCAAGGTCCAGGATGAAGGCGGCCACGGCATGTACCTGTACAGCGCCGCGGAAACCCTCGGCGTGTCCCGTGACCAGATGACCGAGGAACTGCTGGACGGCCGCGCCAAGTACTCCAGCATCTTCAACTACCCCACCCCGACCTGGGCCGACATCGGCGCCATCGGCTGGCTGGTGGACGGCGCGGCCATCATGAACCAGATCCCGCTGTGCCGCTGCTCCTACGGCCCCTATGCCCGCGCCATGGTGCGCATCTGCAAGGAAGAGAGCTTCCACCAGCGCCAGGGCTACGAAATCATGCTCAGCCTGAGCCGCGGCACGGCGGAGCAGAAGCGCATGGCCCAGGAGGCCATCAACCGCTGGTGGTGGCCGGTGCTGATGATGTTCGGCCCACCGGACAAGGACTCCCTGCACACCGGCCAGTCCATGCAGTGGAAGATCAAGCGCTTCACGAACGATGAACTGCGGCAGAAATTCGTCGACGCCACGGTGCCGCAGGCCCATTACCTCGGCCTGGGCATTCCCGACCCCGCGCTGCGCTTCAACGAGGACAGCGGCCACTGGGAATACGGCGAAATCGACTGGGAGGAGTTCAAGCGCGTGATCGCCGGCGACGGGCCCTGCAACCGCGAGCGCATCGAGGCCCGGCAGCGCGCCTGGGAAGACGGCGCCTGGGTGCGTGAGGCCGCGCAGGCCTACGGGGACAAGCAGCGCGCCCGCGCCGCTGCCCGCGCCGCCTGAGCAGGAGCCAGCGATGAAAGCCGAATGGCCCCTGTTCGAAGTGTTCATCCGCAGCCGCACCGGGCTGAGCCATCGCCACGTGGGCAGCATCCACGCCGCCGACGCGCAGATGGCCCTGCAGAACGCCCGTGACGTGTACACCCGGCGCCAGGAGGGCGTGAGCATCTGGGTGGTGGAATCACGCGCCATCACGGCGTCGGATCCGGCCGACAAGGAGGCGCTGTTCGCCCCGGCGGACGACAAGATCTACCGCCATCCCACCTTCTACGACATCCCGGACGAAGTGGAGGGCCTGTAGATGGGCGCGGCTATGGCGCCGGCGCAGCACCTCGCCTACCTGCTGCGCCTGGGCGATGCCAGCCTCGTGCTCGGCCAGCGCCTGGCGCAATGGTGCGGTCATGGCCCGGTGATCGAGGAAGACCTCGCGCTGACCAACACCGCGCTCGATCTCATCGGCCAGGCCCGGCTCATCTACACCCACGCCGGGGCCCTGGAGGGCGCCGGCCGCGACGAGGATGACTTCGCCTTCCGGCGTGACGTGCTGGATTACTTCAACCCGCTGCTGGTGGAGCAGCCGAACGGGGATTTCGGCGTGACGATGGCCCGCCAGTTCCTGTTCGACGCCTGGCAGTTGCCACTGTACGAACAACTGGCCGGCAGCGCCGACGCCGGGCTGGCGCAGATCGCGGCCAAGGCCATCCCGGAAGTGCAATACCACCTGCGTCACAGTGCGCAGTGGCTGGTGCGCCTGGGCGATGGCACGGACGAAAGCCATGCCCGCGCGCAGGCGGCACTGGCGCGGCTGTGGCCGTTCACCGGCGAGCTGTTCAGCGCCGATGCGGTGGACGAGGCGGCGCTCGCCGCCGGTGTCGGCGCCGACCTCGGCAGTGTGCATGCAGCCTGGAGCGCCACCGTCGACAAGGTGCTGGACGAGGCCACACTCGCACGCCCCGCGGATGGCTGGATGCAGGCCGGTGGCAAGCAGGGCGAGCACAGCGAGCACCTGGGCTACATCCTCGCGGAACTGCAGTTCCTGCCCCGGGCCATGCCCGACGCGCAGAACTGGTAGCCGGGAGATGGCTGCCGCGGCTCGTCAGGACAGCCTGCGCACCCGCATCGAGGCGGTGCTGGCGCAGGTGCCCGACCCGGAGATCCCGGTGCTCAGCGTCATGGACCTCGGCATCGTGCGGGAAGTGCGCGAGGACGCCGACGGGTGCTGCGTGATTCTCACGCCGACCTACTCGGGCTGCCCGGCCACCCAGGTGATCGAGCGCGATGTGCGCGAGGCGCTGGCCGCGGCCGGCCTTGGCGAGGTGCCGGTGCAGGTGCAGCTGTCACCGCGCTGGAGCACCGACTGGATCACCCCGGCCGGGCGCGAGAAGCTGCGCGAGTACGGCATCGCGCCGCCGGTGGGCAGCGCCGACAAGGGCGCCCTGTTCGGTGATCCGCAGGTTCCCTGCCCGCGTTGCAACAGCACCGATACCGAGAAGCTCAGCGAGTTCGGCTCCACGCCGTGCAAGGCGCACTGGCGCTGCCGGGCCTGCCTGGAGCCGTTCGACTACTTCAAATGCCATTGAACGGGCCGCGCCAGAGCCTGGCCCTGCGGCGGCGTCCCGTGCCCCGGGCAGCTCATCGCACCGCGAGCCTGACGGGCCATCGCGGCGCCGACAGCCCGGCGCGCTGCGAGCGACACCATCGCGCCCGCGCCGCCGGGTAACGCCGCATGACAAGGCGCATTCCAGCAGCCATCAGCACGGCGACGGCGCGCCACGACCACGAACCAGCAACGGGGAAGCCATCGGCATGCTCAAGTTCCATACCCTGACCGTCGAGTCCGTCCGCCCCCAGGGCGAGGACGCCGTGGAGATCACCTTCGCCGTGCCCGAGGCCCTGCAGGCCGACTACCGCTTCGACGCCGGCCAGCACCTGAACATCCAGGCGAGCGTCGACGGCGAGGACATCCGGCGTTCCTACTCGATTTGCAGCCCGCCCTCCTCCGGCCGCCTGTGCATCGGCGTGCGGCGCGTGGAGGGCGGCGCTTTCTCCAGCTTTGCCAACCAGGCCCTGCAGCCCGGTGATCACCTGGAGGTGATGACACCCACGGGGCACTTCAACACGCCCCTGGACCCGGCGCGGGCGCGCAGTTACGTCGCCTTCGCGGCCGGCAGCGGCATCACGCCGGTGCTGTCGATCATCGCCGACATCCTGGAAACCGAGCCCCGCAGCCGCGTGCAGCTGTTCTATGGCAATCGCAGCCTGGCGAGCACCATGTTCCGCGAAACGCTGATGGACCTGAAGAACCTGTACATGAGCAGGCTCAGCCTGCAGTTCGTGCTCAGCCGCGAGCAGACCGAGCTGGACATCTGCAACGGGCGCATCGACGGCGCGCGCGCCACCGAGTTGCTGCAGGCCTTCTGCGGCGAGCATGGCGTCGACGAGGTGTTCATCTGCGGGCCGGACAGCATGATCGACGAGGTGGCCGCAGCGGCGCAGGCCTTCGGCGTGGACCCGCGCTGCATCCACTACGAGCGCTTCGCCACCAATCCCAAGGCCCGGGCCCAGGCCACCAGGGCGCGCCCGGCCAGGCGTGATTCGGCTGCCGGGCACAGCCGCGTCACCATCGTGATGGACACCCACCAGCGCGAGTTCGACATGCCCCGCGACGGCGACAACATCGTCGATGCGGCGGCGGCGGCGGGCATCGAACTGCCCTACTCCTGCAAGTCGGCGGTGTGCTCGACCTGCCGCGCGCGGCTGGTGGAGGGCGAAGTGGACATGGCGGCCAACTATGCGCTGGAGCCCTGGGAGCTGGAAGCCGGCTACGTGCTCGCCTGCCAGTGCGTGCCGACAAGCGAGCACATCGTCCTCGATTACGACCAGTAGCCGCGCCCGGCGGCGATGGCCCTGCCGCCGTGGCGCGGCCACCGGATGGGGCGG
>CAYGQN010000105.1:0-11139 GCA_964351795.1 uncultured Gammaproteobacteria bacterium | reverse complement strand
GGCGCCGGCGCCGGGCTGGGTGGCAACCGGGTCGAGACGGTGCCGGGGCTGACCTTCCGGGACAGACTGCTCACCCAGAACCGTGCCATGGAGGTGTACTCCACCGCGTTCGAGTACTCCGTCCAGCCTACGGCGCGGCTGGCCCTGGTGGGTGGCGCCGGCTATTACCATCTGCGCCGGGATGATGAATCCGACCAGGCAGCCGTGGGCTGGAATGTCGGGGCCTTTTTCGACCTGCTCAAAGCCACCCGACTGCGTGCCACGGTCTCGCACAAGGTACGAATTCCCAGTATCAACCAGCTCTACGATCCGGATCGCGGCAACCCGGACCTCGGCTTCGAGGCGGCCGACAGTTTCGAGGTCGGCGTCGACCAGCAGCTCGGTACGGGCACGGTCTCGGCCTCGGCCTTCATCCAGGACGTGGAGAACTTCATCCAGTTCGACCTCATCCGCGAGCGTTTCGAGAACCTCGCCGAGGCGCGGTTCTCGGGCGCGGAGCTGCTCTACCGCCAGCGCTGGTTCGATCGCGTGGCGGTGCGTGCCGGCTATACCTGGCTGCGCAGCCGTGATCGCTCACCGGGGACCGACCGCACGCAGCAGCAGTACACCCCCGGACACAAGCTCAACCTCAGTGTGGATGTCGACCTCGCCCCGCGCTGGCGTGCGCATGCCAATGCCGAGTACGTGGCCGAGCAGTACTACTACACGCGCACGCTGCCCTTGCAGCGCGCCGAACTGGGCGATTTCACGGTGCTGAACGTGAACACCAGCTACACCCTGCCCGGTGACCGGGTATCACTCTACGTGGGTGCCGACAACCTGCTGGACGAGAACTACGAGGAGAGCTACGGCATTCCCCAGGCCGGGCGGTTCGTCTATGCCGGCGTGCGGATAACGATGAACTGATCGCCTATGGAAACGGCCATCCACATGCGCGGGCCCGCACCCGGTTGTCAACGGCACGGGCGGCAGGGCCCCTGTCGTCGCCCGCCGGGCCTTGCCCGGCCCGGCCGCGGTCTCCGGCGTGTGCCGGCGTCGCTGGCAGTGGGCCCCCGGGTGGCAGGCCCGCCGATGCGAGGAGGCCGGCGCGGATGCCTCTGACAGGCCAGCCGGCCGGCATTGCCGGGGCAGGGCCGGGCCCGCGCCCTGGCCTGGTCGCGGTGCCGGCGCCCATGCGTCGACCGGACCTGCTGGCGACGCTCGTGCCCGGTGGCGGCGTGGTGGCCCTGGTCGGCGCCGGCGGCAAGAAATCCTTGATGTACGCGCTGGCGCGTGCCAGCAGCGGGGGGGTGGCGCTGACAACCACGGTACGGATTTCCCCCTACGACAGCCGGCAGGTCGATGCGATCGTGGATATCGACACGCCGGCAGCGAGCGCGGCCGGGGCCGGGCGGGTCGTCGCCTGGCAGGGCGCCCTGCACCGGCATGGACGCCTGCGTGGAATACCGCTGCAGACCCTGGCAGCGCTGGATCTCGGCGCGCATTTCCCGCTGGTGCTGGTCAAGGCGGACGGCGCCCGCGGCCGGCTGGTCAAGGCGCCGGCCGCGCATGAGCCGGTGCTGCCGCCCGCCAGCGATCACGTGCTCGCGCTGTGCTCGGTGCGTGCGGTGGGCAGGCCGCTGGACCAGCGCATTGCCCATCGGCCCGAGCAGGTGATGGCGCTGACCGGCGCGCGGCCCGGGCAGCTGTTCAGTGCCGGGCACCTGGGGCAACTGATCGCCCGTGCCTGGGGCCCGCTCATCGAAGCCCATGGCGAGCGCTTCACCGCAATCATCAACATGGTCGATGACGCCGGTTGGCAGGGTATCGCGCTGGACGCGGCCCATGTCGCGATGGCTACGCATGCGGGGCTGTCCAGGGTGGTCCTGGCGCGGGCGCTGCAGGGGCGGGTGATTGCCTGTGTTGAGAGGAGCGAGTTGTGCCGGCGCTGACTGTGTCGCCGCGGGCAGCCCGCGGCCGGGCGTCAGCCCCGGCGCAGGGCGCGCTGCGCCAGCAGGGCAGCGCACAGCCCCACCATGGCGCCGGCGAAACCGAACGCCAGGTGCGTGGTCAGCGGCCAGGCCAGGCCGTGGCGCAGCGAGCCGTATTGCACGCCCAGCGTGCCGGCCAGCACGAACTTGGACACAGGCTTGCTCATGAACGCCAGCGCGGCGAGCAGCGGAATGATGACGACATGACGGCGGGCGGCGGCCATACCGATGAGCAGCAGGTCGAGCACCGCACCGGTGAGCAGGTAATGCCAGCCGGCGAAGGCCTCATGGATGCCGAGTACCGGCAGGTTGGAGGCGGCAGCGGTGCCGGCGGCCACCGCCGTCGCTGCCCAGGGGCGATCCGCCAGGACGCGGGCCGCGACCAGCAGCGCCATCCAGTGCAGGCCGTTGTGGCCGGGCAGCTGCAGCGGAATGTGCAGCACCTGCCGTGCGAAGGCATAGCCCACACCGGTGGCGACCAGGGCCGCAAGCAGCAGCCATGTCGTGCGCTGGCCACCGGCGGCAATCGGGCCCGGCCCGGCGCCGGCCGTGGGGTGTACGTGCGCCTGGTGCTGGTTCATGAGGGGGCTCCGCCTGCGGGCTGGGGAATAATTGTTATCAACTGCCGGCGCCAATGTACGGTTATTCGGCCATCAATCCAAGCGCTATAATATGCAAATTGATTCCGATAATAATGAGGCGGCGCCGGGGGAGCGCGTCGCTGCGGGGGAGCGCCTTCTGGCCTTCGAACTGGAAACGCAATGGCGTCTCGTGGGTGGCGAACGTATCGACGAGCGCCTGTTCGACCTGCTCGATGCGATCGCGCGCGGTGGCACCCTGCGCTATGCCGCCGAGCAGACCGGCTGCTCCTACCGGCACGCCTGGGGCCTGGTGGAGCATGCCGAACGCCAGCTCGCCCAGTCCCTGGTCGCGCGCGTGAAAGGCCGCGGCGCGGTGCTGACCGCGGCTGGCGAATTGCTGCGCGAACTGCGCCGGCATACCGATGAGCAACTGGCCAGCGTGCTCGCCAACGCCGCGCTGGAGGCCTCGGCCCGCTGGCAGACGCTGTTGCCGGAGGAGGGGGTCGGACCCTTGCGGGTGGCGGCCAGCCACGGCTACGGCATCGGGGCCCTGCGGGAGTTGCTGGAGAAGGCTGGCGTCAGCCTGGAGCTGCACGTGTACGGCAGCGAGCTGGCACTGCGCCGCTACCGCGACGAGCTCTGTGACATGGCCGGCTTTCACCTGCCGCGCGGGCGCATCGGCAAGCGGATCGCCAGCGATCTGCTGCACGATCTGCAGGGTCGGCGGGACGGGCTCGCCGCGGTGGAAACGCGTGAGCAGGGCTTCATCACCCGCCCGGGTGAGGGCTGCGAATCCGTGGAGGCCCTGGCACGGGGCAGGCGCCGCTTCGTGAATCGCCAGCCGGGTGCCGGCAGCCGCCTGATCTTCGATGCCCTGCTGGCCGAGGCCGGCATCGCGCCGGCGCGAATCGACGGCTATGCCAACGAAGAGCACACGCACAATGCCGTCGCCGCGCTCATCGTCAGCCAAGCGGCCGATGTCGCGTTCGGCGTCCGCCATGCGGCCGATGCCTTCCGGCTGGCCTTCCACCGCGTGCTGGTGGAGGACTACTACATCGTCTGGCGGCGGGATCGCGTGCCCGCCGATGTGCAGACGGCCATCATCGAGCAGTTGCGATCACAGGAGTATGCCCGCCGCCTGCCGCAGCCGCAGGACTGCGATCCGCTGCGGCCCGGCGAGACCTTCAGCGTGACCGATATGCGCCGGCGCTACGGTGCGCCTTAGCCTGCTGCTGCTGGCCTTGTGGGCGCCGCTGGCCACGGCCGGCGACGCGCCGGCACTGCGCCTGGCGGTGGTTCCCATCGTTGCCCAGGGCGGGTTCATCGAATGGCTGCTGGCGCCCTGGCTCGAGGACACCGGCAGCACCATCGAGGTGCGGGCCATGCACGGCCAGGGGGTGGCCGCCGCCGTGCGCGCCGGGGCTGCCGACCTTGCCATCACCCATGCCGATTTCACGGCCGTTGCCTCACTGGTGGACAGCGGCGAGCTGGCGGCCGGGGCTGCCGTGTTCGCCAACCCCATTGCGCTGCTCGTGCCGCCCGGCGACCCGGCCGGCGTGGCCACGGCACCGGACCTCGCCGCGGCGCTGGCGCGCTTGAAGGCCAGCGATGCCTGCCTGCTGCTGAACCGGATCGGCGACCTGGCCGGGATCATCGCGGCCCGCTGGTCTGCAATCGCGGCTGGCCCCGGCTGCCTCCTGACGGGGCCGGCTGCCGCGGGTGCGGGCGCGGTCAGCGCGGCCGCCGAGGCCGGCGCCTACACCTTCTGGGGCCTGCATCCCTGGCTGCGCCAGGGCGGCGGTGGCTACACGGCGGCGGTCTTTCCCGAGGCGGCCATGCTGCGCGATCTGCATGCCTGGCCGGTCACGGGCAGTGCCCGGGCGGCACTGGCCGCGGACCTCGTGCGCTGGCTGTCAGGACCTGTCGCCCGCGCCCGGCTGGGCGACTTCCGGCTGACGGCCCATGCGGACCAGCGCCTGTGGTGGCCGCCGCTGGGCGGCCCCTGAGGCAGCCAGGGCGCGCGCCGCCCGCGGCCCGCCGTCAGCTCAGGGTGTCGAGCGGCGCCGGCGTATCCAGCCGGTCAGCGTCTCGCGCATGGCCGTCTCCACCGGGATGTCCATGGCGCTGATCCATTCCCGCGGCACGAATACGGTGAAGCCGCCCACCTGGTAGCTCATGGGCAGGTACACGGCGACACGATCCTGGTTTTTTCCCTGCAGGTTCAGGTCGCTGACATCGTCCCGCGTGAGCAGGCCGATCATCACCACGTCATGGTCCGGGTGGCGCACGCTGACCACCTGGCTGCGACTCTCATCGGCGTCCATCGGCGTGAGGAATTCGGTGAGCTGGCTGAGGGCGATGTACAGCTCCTTGATGATGGGCAGCTGCTTCAGCGGGGTCTCGATGAGGTGATAGATCCAGCGGGTCAGCCGCGAGGAGACCAGCAGCCCCAGCAGGAAGATGAGCAGTACGCCGATGGCAATGCCGAGGCCCGGAATGTCCGGTACGGCCGGCAGCACCAGGCTCAGCAGGCCATTGCTGAAGCGGTTCAGCCAGGCGAAGAAGTAGTACACGCCGTACACGGTCAGGAAGACCGGCAGGAAGGCCAGCAGGCCCTTGAGGAAGGTTCGCGAGAGCGCGTTCATCGGGTGGACTCCTTGGCCGGGCCGGGGAAGCGGGGCGATGGCCGGACAACCCGCCCGGCGGGGTCGTCGCTGCCGGTTACAGGCCTGTAAATGCGCGGCTTTTGCTCTTATAGTGCCCTGCCTTGCCGCGGCGCCGCATGCCGGGCCCAAGCCCCGTTATCCCAACACAACCGGTCTGATGAGCAAAGTATTCGAAGAACTCAAGCAATTCGACCTGCCGGCCATCGAGCAGCGGATCCGCGCCTGGTGGGAGGCCGAGGACATCTTCGGCCGCACCCTGGCGGCGCGCGCGGGCAGCGAGACCTTCACCTTCTACGAGGGGCCGCCGACGGCCAACGGCCGGCCCGGCATCCATCATGTCCTGGCCCGCACCATCAAGGACACCTTCTGCCGTTACAAGACCCTGAAGGGCTACAACGTCAATCGCAAGGCCGGCTGGGACACCCACGGCCTGCCGGTGGAGATCGAGGTCGAGAAGGAACTCGGCCTGAAATCCCGCGAGGACATCGAGGCCTACGGTATTGCCGAGTACAACGCCGCCTGCCGCGCCAGCGTGCAGCGCTACACCGAGGACTGGAACGAGCTCACCCGCCGCATCGGCTACTGGGTGGACCTCGATGATCCCTACGTCACCTACAAGAGCGCCTACATCGAGTCCTGCTGGTGGCTGATCCGGCAGATGGCCGACAAGGGCCTGCTGTACAAGGGCTACAAGATCCAGTGGTTCAGCCCCGGCACCGGCACGGTGCTGTCCTCGCACGAGGTGAGCCTGGGCTACAAGGAGGTCGATGACCCGAGCGTGTACGTGCGGTTTCGCGAGAAGGGCGCCGACAACACCGCGCTGCTGGCCTGGACCACCACCCCCTGGACCCTGCCGTCCAATGCCGGCCTGGCGGTCGGCCCGGACATCGACTACGTGCGCGTGCGCCATCAGGATCCGGACCAGGGCGAGGAGTTCCTGTGGCTGGCCGAGGCGCGGCTGTCCGTGCTCAAGGGCGAGACCGAGGTGCTCGAGCGCTGCAAGGGCAGTGCGCTGGTGGGCAGGACCTACGAGCCGCTGTTCCGCCTGCCCCTGAAGGGCCTGGATACCAGCCGTGCCTGGCGGGTGGTGACGGCCGATTACGTGTCCACCGAGGACGGCACCGGCATCGTGCACCAGGCCCCGGCCTTCGGTGCCGAGGACTACGAGGTCGGCCAGCGCGAGGGCCTGCCGCTCATCAACCCGGTGGGCCGCGACGGTTGCTTCCTCGAGGGCACGCCGCTGGTCGGCGGGATGTGGTTCAAGGATGCCGACAAGAAAATCTGCCGTGACCTGCGCGCCCGTGGCCTGCTGCTGCGCCAGGAGCAGTACCGGCACAACTATCCGCACGACTGGCGCAAGGGTACGCCGCTGATGAGCTACCCGGTGGAGAGCTGGTTCGTGCGCACCACCGCGCTGCGGGATCGCCTGGTCGAGCTGAACAAGACCATCAACTGGCATCCGCCGGCCATCCGCGACGGCCGCTTCGGCAACTGGCTGGAGAACAACGTCGACTGGGCACTGAGCCGCCGCCGCTACTGGGGTACGCCGCTGCCGATCTGGGAGTCCGACGCGCCGGACTCCGGGCACTACGAGGTCATCGGCTCCATCGCCGAGCTGCGCGAGAAATGCGGCAAGCGCCTGCCGGACGATGCCGACATCGACCTGCACCGGCCCTTCGTCGACGATCTCACCTGGCCGGCACCCGATGGCGGCACCATGCGCCGCGTCAAGGATGTCATCGACGTGTGGTTCGACTCCGGCGCCATGCCCTTCGCGCAGTGGCATTATCCCTTCGAGAACGCCGACATCTTCGAACAGGCCTTCCCCGCCGATTTCATCTGCGAGGGCCTGGACCAGACCCGCGGCTGGTTCTATACCCTGCACGCCATCGGCACCCTGGTGATGGACAGCGTCGCCTTCCGCAATGTCGTGGTGAACGGGCTGATCCTCGACGAGCAGGGCGAGAAGATGTCCAAGTCGAAGGGCAACACCGTGGACCCCTTCGCGACGGTGGCGAACTTCGGTGCCGACGTGGTGCGCTGGTACATGATGGCCAACTCGCCGCCCTGGGACTCGATGAAGTACTCCGAGCGCGGCCTGCGCGAAACGCGCTCGAAGTTCTTCGATACGCTGTTCAATTCCTACAAGTTCTTCGCCTCCTACGCGAACATCGACGGGTTCACCAACGCCGTGCCGCGGGTGCCTGTCGGCGAGCGCACCGAGCTGGACCGCTGGATCATCAGCCGCGTGAACACCACCGCGGCCGAGGTGGACAAGGCCTTCCACGACTACGATGCCACGCGCGCCGCGCGCACGGTGGAGCGGCTGGTGGATGAACTGTCCAACTGGTACATCCGCCGTTCGCGGCAGCGCTTCTGGTCCGGCAAGAAATCCGCCGGCGGCGAGCTGGCGGTGTCCGATCACGACAAGCTGTGCGCCTACCAGACCACCATGGAATGCCTGGATGCCATCGCCCGCATGATGAGCCCGGTGGCGCCGTTCTTCAGCGAATGGCTCTACCGTGCGCTCAACGCCGGCGATGCCACGGTGCCCGAGTCGGTGCACATGAGCCGTTTCCCGGCCGTGGAGGCCAGTGACATCGATACCGCGCTGGAGCATCGCATGGCGCTGGCCCGCACCATCGTCACCCAGGCGTTGCTGCTGCGGAACCAGAGCCGCATCAAGGTGCGCCAGCCGCTGTCACGCATCATGGTCGTCACCGGCCCGCGCGTGGCCGAGGACGCCGTGGAGCGCGTGCGCGAACTCATTCTCGATGAACTCAACGTGCTCGACATCGAGTACATCGACGACTCCGCCGGCATCGTCTCGCGCACGGCCAAGGCCAACTTCAAGCAGCTCGGCCCCCGCCTGGGCAAACGCATGGGTGCGGTGGGCAATGCCGTGAAGGCCCTGGACGGCGATGCCATCGGCCGCTACCTGGCCGAGGGCACGCTGACCATCGAAGTGGACGGCGAACCGGTCACCCTTGCCGAGGGCGACCTGGAGGTCATCAGCGAATCCGTGGGCGAGTGGCTGGTGGCGCAGCACGAGGGCGTGACGGTGGCCCTGGATACCGCGCTCAGCGACGAGCTCATCGAGCAGGGCCTGGCCCGGGAAGTCATCAACCGCATCCAGACCTCGCGCAAGGCCATGGACCTGAACCTCACCGACCGCATCCACGTGGAGTTCAAGGCCTCCGACGCCCTCGCCGCGGCAATGGAGAAATTCCGCGAGCGCATCATGGCCGAGACCCTGGCGGCCGCCCTGGTGGCCAGGGCCGAGCCGGGCGGGGATTTCAGCCAGAGCTTCGAGATTGACGAGCACAGCCTGACGCTGGCCATCACGCTCGCCCCCTGAGGGCGCGGGGCCGGGGCTCAGCCCCCGGCAAGCGGCGATGCGCCGCCCTGGTCGGCGCCCGGTGCCGGCGGATACTCGCGCTTCTCGCCGGGGGCGGGATCGCCCGGGTCATCGGGGATCGGCTGGCCGGCCATGTAGCGGATGTCCTCCTGCGGCAGGGGCTCGCCGGCATAGGCGGCGGCATAGCTGTCGGCCAGCGCTGCCGGAACCTCACCGGGCGCATGGCCGAGGCGCCCGGCCGCGAAGGCCGCCGCCTCGAAGGCCGAGTACTGGGGCAGGCCGCTGGCCGTGCCGCTGCGTGGCGCCCCTTCCGGCACCCGGTTGCGCTGGCGCCGCGCCAGGCGCTGCAACACCTTCCAGGCCAGCGGGTTGTCCGCAATGGCCTCGACTTCCACCGTGCCGCTGGCCTCGAAATCACGCCAGATCCGCTCGCCGCGCTCGGTACGGATGACCACGATGGTGGCCTGGTCGGTGCCCACGCCACCGCAGGCGATGTCGGCCAGTTCCGCCGAGAAATCCGCGCAGTGCTGGCACTCCGGCCGCTGGTATTCCTCCATGGCCTCCTTCAGCGGAATGGTCGCGATGGTGCCGTCGCGCTTGTAGATGAGCACCTTGCCCTTGACGTTGAACTTGGACACCTCGGTCAGCGGGATCCCCATCTGCTTCTCGATACGCTCGGTCATCAGCTCGGGCCGGAACACCTCGGTGCAGAACAGGCCGATGTTGAAGGCGATGCGATCGGCATAGCCTTTGAGGAAGCCCTGCTGGCGTGACAGGGGCTTGGCCTTTTTCTTCTGCGTGACGAGAAAGGCCGGGTCCATGTGCTCCATTTTGCGCAGCGGCGTGATCTGGCAGGGCACGCCCACGAAGCCGACCTGTTTCAGGTCCTTCTGCTTGACCTCCTCCAGGGCCAGGTTGTTCGGGCAATAGGTGTACCAGCTGCCGGCGGCATCGATGAGTTCGGGTACGCTGGTGGCGACCCTGGGGCTTGGGAAGCAGGGGTCATCGGTTTCGCCGACGGCCGACACCACCGCGCCGTCGATGACACCTGCTTCGATGGCCCACGCGAGCAGCGCGGTGACGATGCCGCCGTCCTGGGCGCGGGCCATCAGTTCGGTCCGTCTGGTGCGGGCGACGAAGATGTGCCGGTAGACGCCGAAGATCCCCTCCCAGGGCCGGTCGGCGCCGAAGGTGGCATCGCGCAGGTGATCCTCGCGTGGCCACAGCCGCGGGCAGACCGAAGCACACACATCGCAGCCCACGCCCTCGCTGATGCCGCAGTAATCAAAGCCGGCGTCCAGCTTCGCCGTCTGCTTCGGCTTGCCATCCACGTACTCGATGACATTGTGCGGGCAGACCAGCACGCAGCTGCCGCACTCGCAGCAACTGCCGGCATCGACGACGAAATTCATCATGTCCTTGAACGAATTGTGGTGCAGGCTCATGCACGGCTCCGTGGCTGGGGTGTCGTGCAGGCATCCTAGCGGCCGGTGCCGCATGCCGGCAATCACCGTGACCGGCGCGCCTGAGCTGGCGTACTTGCGATGCGGTTGCGCGCGCAGGGCTGATACACGGCCGCGGCATGCGGCATCGTCGACGCGAGCCTTGCCGTTTGCTGCGGGCGCCTGCAACGGGCAGCGGCAGGCCGGTGCCGCGTGGCCCGGTGGCCAACGCAGTCCGCCTGGCGGGATTGGCGTTGAATAATTCTCCGGCGCGGCCTAGTGTACCGCGTCGTTTCGTGCCGGCCGCCCTGCCCGGCGGCCGGCGCCTTCCAGTTTCCGGG
Source organism: uncultured Gammaproteobacteria bacterium (assembly GCA_964351795.1). Lineage (GTDB taxonomy): Bacteria > Pseudomonadota > Gammaproteobacteria > JADZEE01 > JADZEE01 > CAYGQN01. The sequence goes on along the minus strand of CAYGQN010000105.1, from coordinate 781 downwards.
AATCCCTGATGAGCCAGGCCATCTCCAGCGTGCGCATCATTGCCGGTGGTGGCCTGCTGATTGCCGCCGCCATGGGCATCGGCCGGTTCGCCTACACGCCCCTGCTGCCGCCGATGCAGCTGGCGCTCGGCTGGTCGGTGGCACAGGCCGGCGATGTCGCCAGCGCCAACTACCTCGGCTACGTACTCGGTGCGCTGCTGGCGTCCTGGTTGTCGCAACGCAGCCCCGCGGCGCCATGGTTGTTTGCCGGCATGATCGCCACCGCGCTGACCACGGCGCTCGGCATGATCACCGTCAGCTTTCCGGGCTGGCTGATGTTGCGCTTTGCCTCCGGCGTCGCCAGCGCGTTGTGCATGGTGTTCGCCGCCGGGCTGATCATGAACTTCTTCGCCCAGCGCGGACGCAACGATCTCGGTACGGCCTACCTCGGTGGTGTCGGTGGCGGCATCGTGTTGTCGGTGCTGGTCATCGAGGCGGCTGCCCACGCGGGTGCCGGGGTGCCGCTGCTGTGGGCCGCACTGGGCGCCTGTGCGGCCGTCATGACGGTGGTGTCGGCCGTGCTGCTGGCGCCGGCACTGCGGCAGGTGCCGCAGCGGCCAGGGCCCGGCCCGGTCGTGCCGCTGCCGCCGGACCGCGGCACGCTCAATCGCCATATTGTCGCGTACGGATTGTTCGGTTTCGGCTACATCATCACGGCGACCTTCCTGGTGGCGATGGCGCGCACGGTGCGGGCGGACTCCCTGCTGGAACCGGCAAGCTGGCTGGTCGTGGGTCTGCTGGC
>CAYGQN010000104.1:470-11247 GCA_964351795.1 uncultured Gammaproteobacteria bacterium | reverse complement strand
AGCAGACGGAGCAGACGGAGCAGACGGAGCAGACGGAGCAGACGGAGCAGACGGAGCAGACGGACGGCGAGGCAAACGCCACCGCGGCGGCCCCACCCGGGCCGCTGCAGGAGACCATCGTGTACGGCCGCCGGTCGCGGGTCATCAGTCCGCTGCCGGGGGTGGAGTTCGACCCGAGCCAGCTCGGTGGCAACGTGCAGACGGCCACCGGCGAGGACATCCTCGACTCCGGCGCCTTCACCGCCACGCAGTTCCTCAGCGAGCAGTTGCAGTCGGTCACGGTCGCCGACAATGCCGGCAACGCCTTTCAGCAGGACATCGTCTTCCGCGGATTCTCGGCCTCGCCGCTGATCGCGACGCCACAGGGTCTGTCGGTCTACGTGGATGGTGCCCGCGTGAACGAGGCCTTCGGCGAGGTGGTGAACTGGGACCTCATCCCGCTCAACGCCATCAACAATGTCGTGCTGTTGCCCGGGTCCAACCCGCTGTTCGGGCTGAATTCCCTCGGCGGCGCCCTGTCGCTGACCACCAAGTCCGGCTTCACGGCGCCCGGGGTCGAGGCGTCCATCCTCGGCGGAAGCTGGGGCCGCCGGCAGCTCCAGGTGGCGGCGGGTGTCAACGATGGTCGCTTCGGCGCCTTCGCATCCATCAATCGCCTGCGCGAGGATGGCTGGCGCACGGCGTCGCCCTCGGAGATCAACCAGCTGTTCGCGCGCCTCGATGCCGATGGCCGGCGCGGCCACCTGACCCTCTCGGCGCTGCACGTGGACAACAGCCTGCTGGGCAATGGCCAGCTGCCCTTCGAGGATTTCAAGGTCAACCCCGAGGCGGTGTACACCGCCCCCGACGGCGTGGACAACCGGCTGACCCACCTGTGGGCCTCGGGCCGCCTGAACCTCGGCAGCGCCGTGACCCTGTCGGGCATGGCCTACTACCGGGATGTGCGCCAGGATTCGATCAACGGTGATTTCTGGAACGACTGGGCGCCGGCAGCGCGCGGGCGGGTCGAGGCCTGCGACCCTGGCGGCATCGACGGCGTCGCGGACGGCATCCCGGGTGACAACACGCTCGCCGATGGCGCCAATGCCGGCGATGGTCCCGGGATCCCCGGCTGCCTGCCCAACGGCGTGCTGGGCGAGGGGCTGACCGAGCAGAAATCCCGCGGTTACAGCCTGCAGCTGAACTGGTCCACCCCGCGCAACGAACTGGTGGTCGGCGGTACCTGGGATGCCGGGGATGTGCGTTTCTCGCAAACCGAGCAGCTTGGCGACATCGACGAGAATCGCCAGGTCGTGATCGATCCGGATCGCCCGTTCCCCTTCGACAAGGACGACCTCGAGAACTTCCGTGTTTTCGACGACCTGCTGGATTTCATCAACAACAACGTGCCGGAGATCCTGCAGCAGCCGCTTATCGATGAACTGCTGCGCCTCAATGGCGGCGAGCTTCCGCAGCGGCCACCTGACCGCATCGGTGACATTTTCGCGGCCACGGAAGTGCCTATCCAGCGCAACCGGGTGATCGGCAATGCCACCACCTGGGCACTGTTCCTCTACGATTCCTTCTCCTTGTTCGAAAGCCTGGCGGTCAATGTCGGCGTGCGTTACTCGCGCACCCGGGTACAGAATCTCGTGCTGGCCGACCGGCCCATTCCGCTGTACCAGTTCTCCCAGGCCCTCATCGACCGCCGCGGCCTGGGCTGCGGCGTGGAGGACGGGCTCCTGGAGGCGCGTTTCCAGTGCACCACCGGGGATTACCGTTACAAGGCACTGAACCCCTCGGTGGGCGTGTCCTGGCAGTTCCAGGCCGAGCAGAATGTGTATGCGAACGTGAGCCGGGGCTCGCGTACGCCCTCGGCCATCGAGCTGGCCTGCGCCCGCGACAAGACCGAAGAGAACCCGAACATCTTCCAGGGCTGCACCATACCAACGAGCTTCACCGGCGATCCCTTCCTGCCGCAGGTACGCTCGACCACCTGGGAAGTCGGCGGTCGCGGCGCGCTGTTCGGTGACACCAGCTGGAATGCATCGGTCTACAAGACCGACCTCAGCAACGACATCCTGTTCGTGTCCCTGGGGCTGGCCAACCGCGGCGTGTTCGATACCTTCGGGCGCACCCGCCGGCAGGGCCTGGAGTTCGGCCTGAACGACAGCCGGGGGCGGCTGCGCTGGAACTTCAACTACGGCTACGTGGATGCCACCTTCGAGAGCCAGGCCACCATCATCAACCTGTCCAACAGCAGTGCCCGGCGGGTGCAGGGCGAGCTGAACGAGTTCACCATCGGCAAGGGGGATGTCATTCCCGGCATTCCTCGGCACACCGTGCGTGCGAGCGTGGAGCTGGATGTCACGCCGCGCTTCACGCTCGGCCTGCAGGCCGTCGGCCAGTCCAGCATGTTCACGCGGGGCAACGAGAACAATGAACACATGCCCGGCGGCACGGACTCGGACGGGCGGGTCAATTCCACCCAGCGGCGGTTCGTGGGCGAGGGCGAGCTGGACGGTTTCGTGGTGCTCAACTTCGATGCGCACTTCGATGTCACCGATCGCGCCCGCCTGTTCCTCCAGGTGGACAACATCCTCGACAAGCGCTTCGTCACGGCCGGGCAGCTGGGTCTGAACACCTTTGCCAGCCCGCGCCGGGGCGCCGTGGATGCCGGCGGCTTCAACCTGAACAGCAACGACTGGACGCATTCGAACTTCGTCGGCCCGGGCGCCCCCAGGGCGGCCTGGCTGGGCCTGCTGTTCGTGTCCGACTGAGCCCGCTGCGCCGGTCGCGGAGGCCGCGGAGGCCTACGCCGGGCCTCGTGGCCAGCCTGCCCGGGGCGAGCGCATGGGCGGCGGCTGCGCTTGCGGCAGCCGCTCGTCCGCTGGACTATAGTTGGGCCATGAAGACACATCCGGGCAGACACTGATGGCCGGCGGCTGGTCGAAAGACGGCGCCGTGCAGGACCAGATCGACGCCAGCGTCGAGGACGCCGTGCGCCGGGCCCGCGCGCATCTGCAGGGCCGCGAGAGCCTGGCCGAGTGCGAGGACTGCGGTGAGCCCATCCCCGAGGCCCGCCGCAAGGCTGTACCGGGCGTGAGCCGCTGCGTTGCCTGCCAGGAAGCCGCGGACGCCGAGTCCGGCGACAGCGCCGGCTACAATCGTCGCGGCAGCAAGGACAGCCAGCTGCGCTGATGCCCCCCGGGCGCGCCGTCAGCGCGCCTCGACCTCCACGAAAGCGTCGTAGCCGGCCTGCCCGCTAGTGAACGGGAACAGGCGCGTGGCCGCCACCGGGATGGCCTCGGCGCCGCTGGTGAGGGTGTTCAGGCCCGGCCAGCCGTCGTGCGTCCAGACCGTGCCCGGTGGCAGCGTCGGGCTGATCTTCACGATCCCCTGCATCTCGCCACGATCATTGCGCACGCGGATGGCACCACCTTCGTCCAGGCCGCGGGCAGCGGCATCGGCCGGGGCCAGCCAGACGATGGGCTCGGGCTCGAGCTTTGCCAGCGACGGCAGCGCCCGGCCATGGTCGTAGAAGCTGTGGAAGTGATTGAGATTGCGGCCCATGCGCAACTCCAGCGGAAATTGCCCGCCCGCGAAGCGCCGCGCCGGCGGCTCCGGCATGGCCGGCAGCCCGCAGTCCGCGGCGCGCTGGGAGAAGAACTCGATCCGGCCGCTGGGAGTGGCGTACTGGTGGTCGATGTGCGCGACGTGCGAGATGTTCATGGCGGTCATGCCGCCGGCCGCGCGCAGGCTCTCCACGGTGGCATGACCGGTGGCGGGATGGTCCAGCACGGCGTCGATGTGCCCGGTCTCGTCCGCCCAGGGATAAAAGCCCTCGATGCCAAGGCGCTCGGCCAGCGCCCGCACGACCTGGGTCATGGAGCGCGCCTGCCCGGCCGGCGCCAGGATGCGATCCATGAGATAGATGTGCGTGGTGGTGCCCTTGCAGCCGATGTCCTCAAGCCAGGCGGTGGCCGGCAGGAACACGTCCGCGGAGCGGCGCGCCGTCTCGTTCATGAACAGGTCGTGGCACACGACCATATCCATGTTGTCCAGGCCCCGGCCGATGCGTGAGGCGTCGGCGAAGGAGGACATCATGTTCGAGCCCAGCACCAGCATGGCGCGGATCCGCCCGCCTTCGATGGCATCGATGATCTCGCTCATCTGCGCCGGGATGTAGTCACCCTCCGGGCGCGCCTGGAAGTTGATGATCTCCCCGAGGCCGAAGCCGTGGGCGTTGCCGGCGTGGCGCGGGCCGAAGCCCGTGCCGGGTTTGCCAAGCTTGCCGGTGAGCGGCGGCAGGCAGGAGATGGCACGGCTGGCCATCCAGCCGTCGCCGTCCTTGTACATGGAGCTGCCGCTGATGTTGATCATCGCCCGCGCCGTGCCGGCGTAGCGCCGGGCGAGCGCGACGATGCGCCCGGCGTCGATGCCGGTCTGCGCCGCCGCCCATTCGGGCGTGTAGGCCGCCACGTGCTCGCGCAGGGCCTGGAAGCCGAGCGTGTGTTCGTCGATGAAGGCATCGTCCTGCAGCCCCTCGGCGCAGATGACGTGCATCATCGCCAGCGCCAGCGCCGCGTCGCTGCCCGGGCGCACGATGAAGGTCTCGTCGGCCAGCCGGCAGGCCTCGCTCTCGCGCACGTCGATAGCGACGATGTGCGCACCGCGTTTCTTCGCCTTCGTCAGGTGGCGGCTGGTGTTCGGCTGGCTGGCGATGTTCGAGCCCCACAGCAGGATCATGTCGGCGTTCTCGCCCATGTCCTCCTTGGTGTTGACCTCCATGCAACCGGTGAGGCCGATGCCGAACCCCCCCAGGCCCCAGCAGATCATCGAGCCCTCCCACCACTGGGCGCCGAGCATGTTGGCGAAGCGCATGGCCAGCTGGACGTTGGCGAACACGCCGTAGTCGTTGGCGATGGAGCCATGGCCGGCCCAGGCCGCCACGTTCGGGCGGCCGACGCGATCGATGGTGCCGGCGATGTGGTCCAGCGCCTCGTCCCAGCTGACCTCGCGCCAGTCACCGCCGCCGCGACGATCGCGCAGCATCGGAGCCAGCACCCGCTTCGGATTGCCGATGATCTCGTGGGCGGCCTGCCCGCGCACGCACAGGAAGCCCTGGCTGTCGGGGTTGGCCTTGTCGCCGCGGATCTGTTCCAGCTGTCCGTCCCTGGTGGTGACCTCCATGCCGCACTGGGTGGGGTGGCAGTTCATCGGACACATGGTGCGATGGGTGAGGGCTTCGCTCATGGCGGACTCCTGGGATGGTGGTCGTCGGTACCGGGGGCGCCCGCCGTGTGGGGGTGCCGAGCCGGCCCGCAACCGTTATCTTAGCAACCCCTGCCGTCTCGGCCATCCGTATCCGGCCAGGCGGCGTGCCAGGCGGGCGTGGCCCGGCCAGAACCAGGAGAACATTCAGCGATGTCGGACCAGGATCTGCTCGAGAACTACAAGAAGGCCTATGACAACCGGCTGGGTTTCGGCCAGCGCCCGGCGCTCATCCTCGTGGATTTCGTGGAAGCCTACTTCGACCGGTCCTGCGAGCTTTATGCCGACGTGGACGATGCGCTGGCGAGCGCGCTGCGGGTACGCGATGCCGCGCGCGCGGCCGGCATCCCGGTCATCTACACCAACGTGGTCTACCACCCGAGTGGCGTGAACGGCGGCGTGTTCTTCCGCAAGGCGAAACCGCTGCGCCACCTGGTGCAGGGCAGCCCAATGGGCGCGTGGCCGGCCGGCCTGGAGCCGGCAGCGGACGAGCTGGTCATCTCCAAGCAGTACCCCAGCGCCTTCTTCGGCACCTCGCTGTCCTCGACCCTGACCGCCGCTGGCATCGACACGCTCATCATCACCGGCCTGACCACCAGCGGCTGCATCCGGGCCACCTGCATCGACACCGCGTCCTACGGCTTCATTCCCATCATCGTCGCGGACGCCTGCGGTGATCGCCACTCGGCGCCGCACGAGGCCAACCTGTTCGACATGAATGCCAAGTACGCCGACGTGGTTTCCGAGGCCGATACCCTCACCTACCTGGGCGCGCTGGCGGCCGCCTGAGCCGCCCGCATGCACAGCCTGCACCCTGCACGGTGCCCGGGCAGGGCTGAACCGGCGTGAACAGCGACAGCGGTGTCGTGCTGGTCACGCTGGTGCTCTACAACGCCGCCCTGGTGGGGATCGGCCTGTGGGCGGCGCGCCGCACGCATTCGCTGGATGATTTCTTCATCGGCGGGCGCGGGCTCGGGCCGGTGGTGGCGGGGCTTGCCTACTCGGCGTCCACTTCCTCGGCCTGGGTACTGCTCGGGTTCTCGGGCTTCGTGTACGCCACCGGCGTGTCTGCCCTGTGGATGGTGCCGGGGATCCTGCTTGGCTACCTCGCGGCGTGGCTGTGGGCGGGGCGGCGCCTGCAGGAAGTGGCCAGGGCCCGGCGCTACGTCACGCTCATCGATTTTCTCAGCGGCGAGGCCGACGGCTGGCAGGCGGTGGCCATCCGCACAATCGCCGCCCTGTTCATCATCGTGGCGTTCTCGTTCTATGTCGCCGCGCAGTTCCAGGGTGCCGGCAGGGCCTTCGACGAGATCTTCGGCACCGGGCCCGCCGTCGGGATCCTCATCGGCGCCGCCATCATCGTCGGCTACACCTTCCTCGGTGGTTTCCTGGCGGTGTCGCTCACCGATACCCTGCAGGGCCTTTTGATCGCGGCGGTGGCCGTGCTGCTGCCGGCATTCGCCTGGCAGGCGGCCGGTGGTGGTGAGGGTGTGCGTGCGGCACTGGCGGATGCGGGCACCGGCCTGGTGATGCCGTTCGGCAATCGCACGGGCCTGGTTGCGGCCGGCTTCGCGCTGGGCCTGTTCGCCACCGGCTTCGGGGCGCTGGGCCAGCCGCACCTGCTCAACTGGATCATGGCGGCCCGTGATCGACGCGCCCGCCTGCAGGGTGCCGCTGTGGCCTTCAGCTGGGGCGCGCTGGTGTACACCGGCATGGCGGTGCTCGGCCTGTCGGCGCGGGTCATCTTCGGCGCCGACGCGCCGGCCGAGGGCGTGTTCTTCCGCCTGTCCCAGGATCTGCTGCCGCCGGTGTTCGGCGGCGTGGTGGTGGCGGCCATGCTGTCGGCGATCATGTCCACCGTCGACAGCCAGTTGCTGGTCACCTCCGCGGCGGTGTGCCATGACCTGCGCGCCAGCCGCCTGCTGCCCCGGCACACGATGCTCATCTCGCGCCTGACCGTGCTGGTGGTGGCGGCGCTGGCCATCGCACTCACCCTGTACCTGCCGGCCACCATCTTCGAGCGGGTGCTGTTCGCGTGGACCGCGCTGGGGGCGGCATTCGGGCCCACGGTGGTGGCCCGCGCCGCCGGGCTGCATCCCGGTGGCACCACGGTGCTGCTGGCCCTTGTGGCCGGTTTCGGCACCGCGCTTGGTTTCAGCTACGGGTGGGAATCCGGGCCCGGCGCGGTGTGGGAGCGCACGCTGCCCTGGTGCGCGGGTTTTTTCGTGATTGCCGCCGGCACACTGATCCCGCGCAGCAAAAGACACGTTGAAGGCCCGCCAGCCCGGCTGCACTAGGATATCGGAGCGTTGGTTTCAGGGCAGCCCTGATGGTGTCGCCCTATGGCCGCACTGACAATAGCCCCAGCTTCCGCGCGGTCTTGAACAGGCATCAATGGGCGCGCGGCCACGGATATTGCACGCGAAAGAGTGCGGAGGGAGACCAGATGCTCATTCTTACCCGACGGGTCGGCGAATCCCTGATTATCGGTGATAACGTCAACGTCACGGTACTCGGTGTGAAGGGGAACCAGGTCCGCATCGGCGTCAATGCGCCGAAGGACGTTTCGGTTCATCGCGAGGAAATCTACGAGCGCATCCGCAAGGAACACGAGGGCGACATCACCGTCGCGCCCGACCCCGCGATAACGCCTACCGAGTAAACCGCGCGCTGGCGCGCACCCCACGAACAATCCCGCCCCCCCCGGCGCCCGATCCGCATCGGGTCGCGGGGGGCAACTGCGAGACGATTGCAGGCACCAAGGCCGACAATCGTCCCCTAATCAAGTTCCGCACCGATGCGCCGCTAAGCGGCAGGGACAGTCTCGGGCCGGCGGATGATCAGCCTCGCGCCAAACACCTTCATACCCGCACGTCAGCCAGGCCACGCCGGCCATGGCCACGGCGTCTCGCCTGCCGCGCAGCCCTCGGCCAGGGCCGCTGCCGCCGGCCGGCCGGGCGAGACGGCGCGGGCGGAGATTGCGGGGCTGTCGGAGGCCGATCTCGCCCAGCTCCGCGAACTGCGTGCCCGTGACATGGAGGTGCGTGCGCACGAGCGCGCCCATGCCGCCGCGGCCGGCTCAGCGGCGCGCGGTGGTCCGCAGTTCACCCTCACGCGCGGGCCGGACGGCCGCATGTACGCAATCGGCGGTGAAGTCGCCATCGACACTTCACCCGTCCCCGGGGATCCGCAGGCCACTCTGCGCAAGGCCGAACAGATCCGCCGCGCCGCCCTGGCGCCGGCGCAGCCCTCCGCCCAGGACCAGGCCGTGGCCGCCCAGGCAACGGCCATGGCCATGCAGGCCCGGGCGGAACTGCAGTCAGAGGCCGCCGAGAACAGGGGCGAGGCCGACAGTTCGCAGACACAGGGCGCAGCGCCGCCGGGGGCAGCGCCTGCGCCGGGTACTGCAATGCCGGCATCAGAAGCACCCGGGGCGGCCTGCCCGGCCTGCGGCGGCCAGCACGGGCCAGGTGCACACGCCGAGGCCGTTGGCGCGCTGCTCGAGCGGACCTATGCCCCGGCGCGCAACGACAGCGACGACAGGGGATCCCGCCTGCTGGCCTCGGCCTGAGCGAACCGGCGGGCCCCGCTGCACCAGTGCGGGAGACACTGCCCCGACACGGATGCCATACTCGCCGCCGCATGCATAAGCGGAAACCCTGACATGGCGAGAATTGTCCGATTCGACACCCCCGGTGGCCCTGAGAACCTGCGCATTGTCGAGGAGGATCCACGGGCGCCCGACGCCGGTGAAGTCCTCGTGCGTGTTCGCGCGGCCGGGCTGAACCGGGCCGAGTGGCTGTACCTGCACGGCCGGTATTTCGTGGCGCCGAAGCTGCCGTCCCGGATCGGGGTGGAGGCCGCCGGCGTCATCGAGGCGGTCGGCAGCGGGGTCACCGGCTACGCGGCCGGTCAGCCGGTGTGCATCACGCCCAACATCCAGCCGGACGAGTACGGTGTCATCGGTGAGTACGCCACCGTGCCGGTGGCCGCGCTCGCCCCGTTGCCCGAGGGCATGAGCTTCGAGCAGGCCGCGGCGGTGTGGATGGCCTATCCCACAGCCTGGGGTGGGCTGGTGGCCGTGGGTGGTCTGCGCGAAGGTGCCGGCCAGACGGTGGTCATCTCCGCGGCCAGTTCCAGTGTCGGCCTGCCGGCCATCCAGATTGCGCGCGCCTACGGCGCCACCGTCATCGCCACCTCGCGCAGCCGTGCCAAGCAGGACGCCATCATGGCCGCCGGCGCCCACCACCTGGTGGCCACGGGCGAGGAGGACTTCGCCGCCCGCGTCATGGACATCACCGACGGGCGCGGTTTCGATATCGCCTTCGACCCGGTGGCCGGCCCCTTCCTGGAGACCCTGGCAGCCGGTGCGGGGCTGGAGGCCACCATCGTCGAGTATGGCGCCCTGGCTACGGGGGAGACCCGCTTCCCGCTGTTCCCGGCCATCGGCAAGGGCCTGCGGATCTGCGGCTTTCACCTGCTGTACAACCTGTTCGCCCACGCGGACAGGACCCAGGCGGCCATGGGCCACCTGGGTCAGCACCTGGCCGACGGCAGCTATACCCCGGTGATCGACCGCGTGTTTCCGCTGGCCGAAGTCGCCGATGCCTACCGCCACCTGGAGGCCGGCAACCAGGTGGGCAAGATCATCGTGCTCGGGGACTAGCTGGCCATGGCCCGCGACGCGCGCGAAGACAGCGTCGCCCTGGTGGAGGACGCCTACTTCGGAGGCGTCGCGCGCGGTGATCTGGACGGGATACTGGCGCTGTTCACCGCGGATGCCCGCATGCGCGTGTACCACGGTGACGGACCGGCGGACGTGTTTGCCGCCAGTCCCGGCCCTGGCGAGCGCCCGCTGGCGGAGTACTTCGCCGGCGTGCTGGCGAACTACACGGTGAGCTACGCGGATTTCGAGCACACCGTGGATGTTGCCGCCGGCCGTCATGCCTGCACCTTCAGTGTCACGCTGGCGCCCAGGGCTTGCGCGTCGCGCGCTTCGGCCGGGCCGGTGACCCTGGCCAACTGCAACTTCTTCGGCTTGCGCGAGGGGCGGATCCACAGCGTGACCATCTACTACGTGAACCCCGCCGCCTGAGGCGGCCGGCAGCATTTGACAGCGTGCCCGGTGGTCCCGATAATTCGCCGCCTGATTGCCGTTCAGGCAATGCCAAGGCCTGCCCCGGTGCTCCGCAGCCCGGAACTCGCCGCCGCAGTCAGCATACCGCCAAGCGCCCGTAGCTCAGCTGGATAGAGTACCTGGCTACGAACCAGGGGGTCGGAGGTTCGAATCCTTCCGGGCGCGCCAAGCATGAAACAAGGGGCCATCGGCCCCTTTTTTCATGGCACCGCGGCCTGGAGGATTCGAAGCTCCGACAATGGACGATGGCGGTTCGACAAGCGCGCGCAGCGTGCTTGAACGCCGTGCCGCAGGCGCGGCGGCCCGCAGGGCGAGCGGCGCAGCCGCGAGTCATCCTTCCGGGCGCGCCAAGCATGAAACAAGGGGCCATCGGCCCCTTTTTTCATG
>CAYGQN010000104.1:0-370 GCA_964351795.1 uncultured Gammaproteobacteria bacterium | reverse complement strand
GCACCGCGGCCTGGTCATCGGCGCCGGGCGCGTGGTCGCGTTCGGCGGCCAGAAGCAGCGCGGCAGCGCGGGCGTCCAGCCACAGCTCGATGTTGTCGCGGGTCGGGTCGAGGTCCCGGCCCAGGGGATGCAGGGCCCCGCCGTGCGCGGCTTCGAAGGCATCGGGCAGGCCGTCGCCGTCCGCGTCGGGCAACGCCGGGCCCGGGTAGGTGTTGTGGTCCGCCGGACGCTGGAACTTCCATGCGCCGGTGCGGCTGCGAAGCTCACTCACCAGTCGGCGATCGGTGTTGTCTCGGGGCAGGGCGCCGACGCTTTGCAGCACGCGCGCCATGTTCTCCCGCACCGGGTAAACCGTGATCGCAGGCATGCC